>JBGPDI010000011.1:0-74636 GCA_041482215.1 Candidatus Acidiferrum sp.
GGTCTTCCTCTCCTCCTGCGTCTTCCAGGGATGCTTCTACGCCGATACTCTCGGAGAGCTGATTGACGCGGCCGACGCGATCTTTGTCGGTATCGTTCAGGGGAAGGCCGTTCTCGCCGGTGGTGAAAAACGTGAGCAACTGTGCGAGCTTCAGCTTTTGCTTAGGGTCACCCGTACCTGCTTTGGCTTTCCGGAGATATTCCACGGCCTTGTTGCGTTCACCGAGTTGGTAGTAACAGAGCGCCAGATCGTAAGCGATCACAGACTGGTAAGCCTGCAGCTTGATGCTCTCCTCCAGCGCCGCAGCGGTTTCCTTGTACTCATGCAATTCGTAGAGCTTGCGCGAAGCGCTAAGCGAATCCTTCATGCGCTTGTGGATTTCATCATCCAGCCGCTTGATGGCGTCAGTGACGTTTTTCATTTCGATCAATGCTTGGGACTCGGCGTACCTGGTACGTGCCTCCGCGAGTTGTCCGGTTTTCTCAAGGCTCTCGGCTTCCGCAGTATTCTTTTTGACTTGAGCTTCCAGTTCTTTTTTCTGGGTCTTTTCCAAATCATCCGCCGCTACCGCCACGGCGGAGAACAACACAAAGACCAGGAGAATCGCTTTCATTCCCGTCAGCCCCTTTCAGGAAGCTCTTCGAGTACAACTTGTAGGTGTATTACAGGGGACGATGTAGCTCGCTGAACGGCGCTAGAATCACAGCCGCCCGGTAGCGCCCGCTCCGGGCTTGGTAGTAAATGGTGCGGCCGGAAGCAGTTCTACACTTTTGCGACGCACATCATACTCTGGAATCGAAAGTTGGATGAAGTATATGCGCTGACGGGAACATCCCGTGTCTGTGTGTAGCGTGGGGAGTTACATCAGGGATATAATCGCGCCGCTCCAATCTTAGAACGTGGCGCGAAATAGTGTGCTTGTGGAAGACGGACATGGTTCCGCAAGCGTGCGCGCCGAAACGGGCGCCCGACGGCGCCTATCCTTCGCAGGTCTGGGAGATTTTCATGAAGCCAATCAGATGTGGTCGCACGCTAACTTTGCTGGTGGGAGTGCTCATCGGACTTGTGTTCAGCGGCGCGGTTGTTGCGCAGACTCCGCCGACGCAATCCACTTCATCGAAAGCGACCAACGAGACGCCAGACAAGGTGGAACCGGTCACCGATAGTTTTGATTACAGCAGGCGAGACGTAATGATTTCGATGCGCGACAGCGTGAAGCTGCACACGGTCATTCTTGTTCCCAAGGGCGCTAAGGGTGCGCCGATTCTGCTTACGCGCACGCCGTATGATGCCAATGAGCTTACCGGACATGCGCACAGTTCGCACCTCGGACCGATTCTGAGCGGCTACGACAATGCGACTGAAGTGATCGTGGAAGGCGGTTACATTCGCGTCGTGCAGGATGTACGCGGTAAGTACGGTTCGGAAGGGGAATACGTGATGAACCGCCCCTTGCAAGGGCCGCTGAACCCGACGAAGGTGGACCACGCTACGGATACTTACGACACGATCGACTGGCTGGTGAAAAACATTCCGGAAACCAACGGCAAGGTTGGAATCCTCGGCATTTCGTATGACGGCTTTTTGCCATTGATGGCGCTCGTCAATCCGCACCCGGCGCTAAAAGTGTCTGTGCCGATGAACCCGATGGTCGACGGATGGATGGGTGACGATTGGTTTCACTACGGCGCCTTTCGCGAACAGAACATGGGCTACATCTATGAACAGGACGGCACGCGCGACAACAAGGCCAAGTGGTGGACCGGCCACTTTGATGATTACGACGCGTTCATGGAGGCGGGGTCGGCGGGCGAACTGGGGCGGCGTCACGGACTGGAACAGATGGGCTTCTGGCGAAAGATTCTGGAGCATCCGAGCTACGACAGCTTCTGGCAGCAGCAAGCCATGGATAAGATTCTGACCGCGCAGCCGCTGAAAGTGCCGGTGATGCTGGTGCATAGCTTATGGGATCAGGAGGATATCTACGGCGCGCTGGCCGTTTATAAAGCGATCAAGCCTAAGGATACGGGTAACGACAAAGTTTTTCTGGTGATGGGGCCTTGGCATCACGGGCAGGAGATTGACGACGGCAGCACGCTCGGCGCGATCAAATTTAACAGCGACACTTCGCTGTACTTTCAGCAAGAAATCCTGCGGCCGTTTCTGGACCAATATTTGAAGGACGGCGCGCCGAAGGCGGATGTCGCGCCGGTATCAGCTTACGAAACCGGGACGAACAAGTGGCGGCGACTGTTGAGCTGGCCCACGAGCTGCGCCGATGGTTGCACGGTGCGAACCACACCGCTGTATCTGAACGCCGGACTAAAGTTGAGCTTCGCGGCTCCGGCGGCGAACGAGACTGCGTTTGACGAATACGTCTCCGATCCGGCAAAGCCGGTGCCGTACCGTGCGCGACCGAGCCAGCCGATGGGGTATTCGAATGGCTTGACGTGGTCGCAGTGGTTGGTAGATGACCAACGGGAAGCATCGGGCCGCACGGATGTTTTGGTTTTTACGACCGATGTTCTAAAAGGGCCGGTGAAGATCAGCGGGCAGCCCATGGCCAATCTTATGGCTTCGACCAGCGGGACGGATTCCGACTGGGTGGTGAAATTGATTGACGTGTATCCCGACGAAGTGGCGGGCCAATCGAACATGGGCGGCTACCAATTGATGGTTTCGGCGGATATTTTTCGTGGGCGCTATCGCGAAAGTTTCGAAACGGCGAAAGCTATTGGGTCCGACAAGCCGCTTCTTTATCGTTTCGCACTACCCGCGGCCAATCACGTTTTCCTGCCAGGGCATCGCATCATGGTGCAGATTCAGTCGAGTTGGTTTCCTTTATACGACCGAAACCCGCAGACGTTCGTTCCGAATATTTTCTGGGCGAAGCCGAGTGATTATCGCAAGGCGACGCAGCGAATCTACCGTGCGCCGGGTCAGGCGAGTTTCATCGAACTGCCGTTGATCGCAACCCCCTGAGGGCGACGCTTGTGAGGGCGTTTTGCAATCGAGATAGTTACTTCGCTTGCTTCGAATTTTTGGGAGGGCGCGAACTGCCTCGGCCGCCTTCGAACAAGGGATGATCGAGAGACAATAATCCCGCGCCGACGGTAGCGAGCGCGAAGCTTCCCGCGAGCATGGCCAGGGGGAATTCATAATTGTGCACGGCAAGATAACCGCCGACGCTGTGAACCTTCCAGATTGCTACGCCCATTTCTATAGCGAGAAGTAATGCCGTCACCCGCGTAAACAGTCCTAAAACCAGTAACACGGCGCCGAAAACTTCCATTACACCGGAAATGTAAACGAAGTAGCCTGGCAGACCGTGCTGCACGAAGAAGCCCTGCATCCCCGCGCCGGAGTGCGCCAGCTTGGGATAGCCGTGCGAGAAAAAAATCAGTCCCAGCGCCACGCGAAGGACCACCAAGCCGAGCGGCTGCAGGGAATTGAGAGACTTCATGAAAAATCCTCCACGATTCAGGTCGAGAGTTTGATACGAATGCTTCGGAATTTTAGCAGAAAACACAGCGCTAACCGGCGAGGGCGGAGCTAGCGGAGTTTCAGGTACAATCTTTAGCGAATCACAAAGAGCAACGGAGAATCATGGCGAAGGTTTGGACGATGGGTGTCGTTGAGGGCGGCGCGTGAAGAGGAAACTTCTGATTGCGGTGCCGCTGCTTGCCCTGGTGGCCTTGTTGGCGTGGTTTTTTCGGCCGAAGCATGAAACGCGGGGCGAGGCATTTGTCAGCGAAAAAGTTGTGCCGCTCTTGAGCGGGATCGCGCAGGTCCGCGAGCAAGTTGGAATGTTGCATTACGGCGAGCGCGTGGACGTGATCGGCAAGCGCAATGATTACGTAAAAATTCGCACGGATGCGGGAACTGTTGGTTGGGTGGAGAGCCGCCAATTGATGGAGCCGGCGCTGTGGCAACGCAGCATCAAGCTGCTGGAACAAACGCAGGGGATGCCGGTGCAGGCGCGTGGGCGCACCAAGGTTTCCACCAATCTACGCGTAGAACCGGGGCGGACGGAGCCACGGTTATATCAATTTGGACGCAACGTACCCGTGGAGGTTGTGGGTCGCGCGGTGGCGGATTGGGTGCAGGTCACGGACGAGCGAGACAATTCGAACGACGCTCAGGAAAAGAAAAAAGAAGATTGGTTTCTGGTTCGCGCCGTAGCGACGCGTCCTCCGGGTGAAGCTTCGGCTCGTGGCGCCGAAAATACAAACACCACGCAACCGGGAGACCAGACCGTGCCGATTGCCGGCTGGGTTGTGGCGCGTTTCGTCGAGCTGGATTTGCCGGATCCTGTGCGCGAAGGAGTGGCGTCGGCGAATGTTCGCCCAGTGGCGTGGTTCGAATTGAATCGCGTGAGCGATCCATCGGGTGACAAGCCGCAATATCTGGTTGCGGCGGCGAGGGGCCCGGAAGGGCAAATTTGCGACTTTACCGCGCTGCGTGTTTACACCTGGTACGAGAAGAAAAGCCGTTACGAAACCGCGTTCATCGAAAACGATTTGTGCGGGCAGGTGCCGGTTCGAATCGGCAAAGGGCCGAAGGGTGAACCGGAATTTCGCTTCAAAGTGATGGATGGGAATAAGGAAGAACGTGTTTATCGGCTGAATCAAACGGTGGTGCGGCGCGTGCGAGAACCGGGCGAAGCTCCGGGAAAGCGCGCTGCGGCGAAACCCGCGAAGCCGGCGGCAAAGTGAGCCGCATCTGTAGAATCCTGGAACCAAGACAGAGAGGGAAATGATGACGCTGCACATCAGCGAAGCGGAAGTGCGTGGAGTGCTAAGCATGCCGCTTGCGGTGGCGGCGGTGGAAGAAATTTCGCGCAAGCAGGCGACCGGGGAAGTGGTGGTGCACCCGCGGAGACGATTCGAATTGCCGGGCGGCGGATTTTTTCACTATATGGCTGCGGCGGATTTCTCGATGGGTTTTGTGGCCATGAAGCAGTACACCTACGTTCAAGGGAAGCTGCGGTTTCTCGTTCCACTCTACGAAATGGCCACGGGAGATTTGCTCGCGCTAATTGAAGCGGACTACATGGGGCAACAGCGGACGGGCGCAGCTTCGGGTGTAGCCACGAAATACTTGGCGCGGAAAGATGCGCGCGTGGCGGCCATTATTGGGACGGGCGGACAGGCGAAAACGCAGCTTGAAGCGGTGGCGACGGTTCGAAAGCTGGAATCGGCGCGAGTTTACGGGCGCGACGCGACGAAGCGCGAGAGGTTTTGCGAGGAGATGTCCGGACGGTTGGGGATTCCAGTGCGACCTTGTGCATCAGCCTCAGAAGCGGTACGCGGCGCGGACATTGTCTCGACCGCAACTACAGCCGCACAACCGGTGGTATGTGGCGCGGATCTGTCACCGGGGGCGCACATCAATGCTATTGGAGCAAATCATGCGCACAAGCGAGAGCTGGATGACGAAGCCGTCGCGAGCGCGGACATTATTGTGGTGGATTCCGTCGAGCAGTCGAGGCAGGAAGCGGGTGACCTGATTATCGCGTTTCATGGTGATGAGATTTGCTGGACGGGAGTAAAAAAACTCTCGGAAATTGTTGCGGGAAAAGCGAGCGGAAGAACCAGCGATACGGAGATGACGCTTTTCAAATCGAATGGAATTGCTTCGTGGGATCTTGCAGTGGCGATGAAAGTGTATGCGATGGCGAAAGAAAAAGGGCTTGGTCGGGAATTGCCGTTGTGGACTGACGTTTCGAAAGGCTAATCGAGAAGTCTAGTTGGCTTTTTCTTTGAGCTTGCGGCGCAGGGCATCATGCAGACGCGACTTCACATCAACGGGAAGTTCGATCGGTTTCGAATCACAAAAAACATTCACGGTCAGCCTGGTTTGATCAACCACCATCTTGCACTCCCCACAGTGCTCGAGATGGCGTTCGAGTTCTTGCCTCACGGATAATTCAAGCTCCCCGTCAAGGTAATTCGAAACCTCGAGGATGACGCCTTTGCAATTCAATTTGTGCCACCCTGCCGGAAATAACGATTTAGTCTCTGGCGTAGTTTGAGCCGCGCCCGAAGCAGGCGCGATTTTACCGCAGGAATCGAGATGCCGAGTGCCTTGGCAGTTTCTTCTGTGGAAAGTTCTTCGACGTCGCGCAGTACGAAAACAACACGGAAGTCAGGCTCGATCTTGTCAATGACGTCGGAGAGGATTTCGTGCATTTCCGTTTGTGCGAAACGCTGCTCCGGGCTGGGGCCCCAATCCTCAAGCTCGCGGGGCATGAGGTCTTCATCGCCTTCCACGGGCTCGTCGAGCGAAAACTGATTAGGCCGCCGTTTGCGGAGGCGCATCAACGCCTCGTTCGCGGCGATTCGAACGAGCCAAGTGTAAAAACGAGAGTCTTCCTGGAAATCTTTAAGATGGGTGTAGGACTTGAAGAACGCGTCCTGCATGGCGTCTTCGGCGTCTTCGCGATTGCGCGTAATGTTCATGGTCAAGCGAAAGATCTTGGCTTCGTAACGGTTTACGAGTTCTTCAAACGCGTTCGAATCGCCGCGTTTGGCGGCAGCAACGAGGAGATGCTCGTCGTCGCGGGCAACGGTGGAGGGCAGACGGTGGGGGTTGGGTGCGTTCAATGATTTAAGCAGGCCGAAAGGCGGCCGCATCCTCGCGTTTGAATCTATAAAGGTAGCACAGAGCATCAAACACTTCCCCTATCCTCCTATTTTGATGATGCTGCTGGGAATGGGATTCAGGAAATATGGAAGAGTTACGGTGCTTATGTGCTTAGGGCACCGGAAGGCATGGGGTGCGTTTCGAAACCACTTTCAAGTTATGCATAGTGAGCCAGTTAGAGTGTTTTGGGTGTGGCTCGATGGCACTGAAGTGGCGGCCATCATAGGTACCGAATTGCCCGGCCAGTGGCACAGATGTTGCCGCTTGGCGACACCGCTAGTACAATTTGGCGACTACAGATTTCAAGGGCACGTAGAATAAAGAGAAGGCATAGTAAGCTGGCCTAATGCGAACACTTCCCGACCACCTCCGCAAAGGCATGAAACTTGTAATCGTCGGCTGTAATCCGAGCGAATCGTCTGTGCGCGTGGGCCATTACTATGCAGGGCGGGGGAATGAGTTTTGGCCCATGCTCCATGAGAGCGGGGTAGTACCGGAGCCCTTTGACTATCATGACGACAAGCGGGTGATTGAATTCGGCGTGGGGCTGACCGATCTGGTGAAGCGGCCCACGAAAGGGATTGAAGAATTGAAGCGCGAGGACTATGCCGAAGGGCGGATCGTGCTTTCGCAAAAACTAGAGGAATTTTCGCCTCACGTGGTGGCGTTCAACGGAAAACTTACCTACGAACAATTCTCGCAACGCAAGTGTAAATATGGGATTCAGAAAGAACAACTGTATGGCGCGCGGGTGTATGTGCTGCCTTCCACTAGCGGGTCGAATGCGGTCGGCAAGAGCGAGAAGATGCGGCACTTCCGGAAACTGGCACAACTCGTTGCGCGCGTAGCAAAAGAACACGAAGGGCGAAGCCACTGAACGGAATTCCCCGTGAGTAACACTCCACAAATCGTACAAGCACCCGTGATTCTGGAAGGGAAGCATGATGGTATCGCGACCCTGGTACTGAATCGCCCGGAGCGCTTGAATGCGTTGAACGTTGAACTGGGGATAGCTTTGAATGAGGCGTTCGGACGGCTCGCCGAAGATCAAAGCGTTAGCGTCGTTGTGATCACTGGAGCGGGGCGGGCGTTTTGCGCGGGTGGGGACCTAGGGGCGCTGGGGAAAAGCCGGCAGAGCGGATCCATGGTGGAAGTGGAGCCGCTGCTGCGCGCGGGAATGCAAATGGTCGTGCGAATGCGCACCATGCCGCAGCCGGTGATTGCGGCAGTGAACGGCGCGGCGGCGGGCGCGGGCCTAAACGTTGCGCTGGCGGCAGATATTCGAATTGCGGCGGAAGAAGCTACGTTCGGAGAAACTTTTTCAAAGGTCGGATTGTTTCCGGATTATGGCGGGACGTATTTTCTGCCGCAGCTGGTAGGGGCTGCGAAGGCGGCGGAGCTTTTCTACACAGGTGACATTATTGATGCGAAGACCGCGCTCGCGATCGGGCTAGTCAATCAAGTTGTGCCGAGTGCGCAGCTCGAAGCGGAAGTGAAGACGCTAGCGCGGAAAATTGCGCACGGTCCGGCGCTTGCCATCCGCGCGGTGAAACGAAAGCTTTTCGCCAGTGGGGAGAAGGAATTGACGGAAGCTCTCGAAAATGAAGTACGGGAGCAGATGCGCTGTTTTCTTTCCGATGACTGCAACGAAGGAATTCGCGCGTTTTTCGAAAAACGCCCTCCGAAATTTCAGGGGAAGTAGTTTTCTGGCTCCCACGCCGCTACAATCATGACTGCCAGCCACGAAACGATTCAGCTGCGGATCGACTAGCGCTCACCAATCTGAAAGGGAAAATAGATGGATGAATTGGAAATTACCCCGGCCGATGTGAAGGCAAGGATGGATCGCGGAGAAGAACTGTTTTTGGTGGATGTTCGGGAGCCGTGGGAGCATCAGCTTTGCAGGATCGAGGGTGCAAAACTGGTGCCGCTGGGATCTCTGGCGGCAAACTTGCAGACGCTGCCGGACGTGGATGAAGTGATTTGCTATTGCCATCATGGGATGCGGAGCCTGGACGCGGCGGCGTGGTTGCGTTTTCAGGGCATTGAGAAGGCGAAATCCATGTCTGGCGGGATAGAACGGTGGTCCGTGGAGATCGATCCGAAAGTTCCGCGATATTAGGGACAACGTGCGGATACAGGAGGGTGCAATCCTCCGCGGCGTACACCCAGGAAAAAAGGAGACAGCTTGGCCAAAGTAAAAATTAAATTTCTGCAGAAACCGACGTGAACTACTTGTCGCAAGGCAAGAGGTCTCTTGCTGGAGTTGGGAACTGAACTTGAGTCACGTGATTTGGATAAAGAACGATTGACCGAGGCCGAACTCGATGAATTGATCGGGAGCCGCGATTACAAAGAATTTCTGAATACGCGAAATGAAATGTATCGTACGCGCAAAATGAAGGAGCATCCGCCCTCTCGGGCGGAGGCAATTAAGCTGATGGCGAAGGAGCCGAATCTTATTCGACGGCCGGTGGTGATTCGAGGGACTCAGATTGTTCTCGGATTTGATGAAGAAGCCTATCGAAAACTTTTGAAGTCCTAATTTGTCGTTTGGAGATCGAAGCATGGATGTGAAGACGATTGCGGTGATTGGCGCAGGCACAATGGGACGGGGGATTGCGTACGCGGCTGCGTTTGGCGGTTACAACACAGTGCTTGAAGACGTTTCGCGCCAGGTGCTTGAACAAGGAGTTGCGTGGATCAGGCAGTCGTTTGAGGAAGGAGTGGCGCGCGGAAAGGTTGAAGCTGGGCTTCGCGATAAGGCTCTCTCGTTGATTTCCACGGTGGGCAATGTGGAAGACGCGATCCGCGACGCGGAACTGATCATCGAAGCCGTGCCGGAAGAGTTGGAGATGAAGCTGGAGCTTTTCACCATTTTCGACAAGTTTGCGAAGACTGGTGCGATCTTCGCGAGCAATACTTCTTCTCTCTCGATTACAGATTTTACGGATGTGACGGTTTCGCGCGACCGGTGTGTGGGTATGCATTTTTTTAATCCGGTGCCGAAGATGAAGCTCATTGAACTGGTGCGGACGCCACACACTTCGGATGAGACGGTGGCGACCTGCCGTGAGGTGGCACGGCGCATGGGGAAAGAAGTCGTGATCGTCAACGAGGCGCCGGGCTTCATCACGACGCGAGTGAACGCGTTGATTGGAAATGAAGCGTTCAACATGCTCGAAGCGGGAATAGCCACGCCGCAGGACATTGATAAAGCTTTGAAACTAGGGCTCAATCACCCGATGGGGCCGTTCGAGTTGGTGGATCTTGTGGGGCTCGATGTGCGGCTGAAGATTCTTGAGTATCTGCATCAGACGCTTGGCGAAAAGTACCGGCCGAATTCCTTGCTGCGGCAGTACGTGAAAGAAGGCCGGCTTGGCCGCAAGAGCGGCCGCGGTGTTTACGATTACACGCAACAAAAAGCCGAGGAGACAAAAGTTTAATCGCGCGCCGGAGAATGGATTGATTGGAACATGAAAACTCTCGCAGAAAAAATCGTGATTCAGCAGGGCGACTTGACGGACATGGATACGGATGCGATCGTCAACGCAGCCAACAATGATTTGATTTTGGGCGCGGGCGTTGCCGGAGCCATCCGGCGCAAGGGCGGTGACGCGATCCAACACGAGTGCGAGGTGATCGGGAGCATTCCGGTGGGTTACGCTGCGATCACTACGGGCGGAAAACTGAAGGCCCGCTTTGTGATTCATGCGGCCAGCATGCAGCTCGGCGGAAAGACGATTGCGGACTCGCTCCGGCACTCCGTGGCGCATTCCTTGAAAATAGCGAATGAGCGTGGTCTCAAGACAATTGCGTTCCCGGCGGTTGGCACCGGTATCGCGGGATTCCCACTGAAAGATTGCGCGGAGATCATGATTCGAGAAGCAGCGAAGCATTTAAGAGGGGAAACCTCGCTCGAGACAATTTATTTTGTGCTTTTCGACGAAGCTGCAGAAGGAATATTTGGCCGAGCCTGGAAGAAAATTCAGGCGGAGCCCGCTGCTGACTCGGCTGGAGCCAGAGGCGCGTGATGCCGCTCGGAGAATTACTGGCCGAGCGCATTCGGCGGTACGGTCCCCTTACATTTGCGGATTACATGCGCGAGTGCCTGTACCATCCGGTGTACGGTTATTACAGCAAAGCGGAATTGCAGCGATTCGCGGACTACTACACCAGCGCGGATGTACATCCCATTTTTGCGCGATTGCTGGCGCGGCAGTTTGCGGAGATGTGGGAGAGCCTCGGCCGGCCAGCGGAATTCCTGCTGGTCGAGGGCGGCGCGGGCACTGGGCGGTTCGCCGGCCAGGTTCTCGATTTTTGCGGGGCGACCCTGCCGGCTTTTTACGCTGCACTGCGCTATGTGGCTGTGGAACGCTCCGTTTCGCGGCGCGAACAGGCAAAGACTCGCTTGAAACTTCACGCGGAGGCTGGACATTTTTCAAGTTCGGCTGAGATTCCGGTGCACATACCTGTGGGCTGTTTTTTTTCAAATGAATTGGTGGATGCACTGCCTGTGCACCGAATTGTGATGAGCGGCGGCTCATTCAAGGAGATTTTTGTTGGAGTTCAAGACGGCCGTTTCATTGACATCCTTGCACCGCTTTCGACGTGCGCGATCTCAGAGTATTTTGCGGCGCAAGGCATCGCGCTGAATGAGGGACAACAGGCGGAAGCGGGGCTCGAAGCGTGTGACTGGATCACGGAACTTGGCAGGCGGCTTGAGCGCGGTTACGTGCTGACCATTGATTACGGCCATCCTGCGGCGGATTTATTTGACGAGCACCACATGCGAGGGACGCTTCTTGCCTACCACGACCATCGAGTCTCGGAACAGTATTACGCATCGCCTGGTGAGCAGGATTTGACGGCGCATGCCAATTTCACGGCGCTAGAGTCGTGGGGAAAACGCGTGGGCCTGGAAACGGCGGGCTTCACGTCACAGACAGCTTTTCTGATGGCGTTGGGACGGGGAAATGAATTTGCGGACCTGTATGACAACGGACAGACTGATGCCGAACGCACGAAAGCGCGCTTGCAACTCAAAACGCTGATCCACCCCGAAGGTATGGGTGAACGATTCCAGGTGCTTATCCAGCGAAAAGGTGTGACTCCCGCGCCATTGACAGGTCTAGCGGGAATCTAATGAAGGAATTAGTGTCCCCGCGGAATATAAGGGGAGATTCTTTCCGGACGCCCTGAACCTTCAGTCGTCAGTCCTCAGTAGCAGGAGCATCATGCTCAGCCCGTGGTAAAGCAAGATCCTTTCCGGCAAATGAAAGGGCGACTGTTGAAAACAGTCGCCCTTTGAAGATTCCAATCAAGGTAGCCGAGATTTAGCGGTATGAAAACAGATTCGACATTGATTTTACGTTTTTGTTGATTAAGCGCTTGCCGCTCGCTGACCGAAAACGTCCCTTGCCTTCGCGATCTCCGCATCCCATTTTGTGAGTTGCTCTGGAGTCAGGAATTTCTCCAGTTTTTCGCGTCCAGCGGCGCGGTTCTTGGCGACGAAGTGGGCTACGTCTTCTTTTGAGATGTGGGGGTTCTGCTTCCTATATTCTTGCAGTTTCTCGTATTTTTCGGACAGAAAGGATTTGAATTGCTCTTTCTGCTGGTCTGACAAGCTTAGTTCTGAGCCGATTCGTTTCACTTCAGCAGCCAAGTTGCTGAGTTCATCTGGTGTCATTTGCTTCTCTCTCTGGGCCGGGTTTGTTTTTGGGTGGAATTTGTCTGATGGGGCGCCTCGTCGAATGCACCTCTCAGAGTGCATACAATGAGTAGCTCCGTTAGACAGCTTGTCAGCGTAATTGAATGCGAGAGCAAGTCAACTGTCAGAAGATGTAACGGCTATGTCGCTTGGGAATAGAGGCCGAACCACATGCAAAAAGGCTCTCGAAGATCCTAGCGCTATGGAGCGGGCTTTTTCAGCACGGGTTTTTCGCCGGCGGCGGGCGGGGGAATCGCGACGGCGGGTTTAGCGGGCGAGTCTGCAGCAGGGGCGGCGACGGAGGTGCCGCCTTCGGAGTAGGCTTTTTTGAGGTATCGTTCGGCGGTTTCCTGGGCGCCGCCGGTGTTATCGTTGGTTTGTTTGGCTTTGCTGTATTCGTTGACGGCGCGCTCACGCTGAGCCAGCATGTCGAAAATATTACCGAGATAGATGTGGCTCCAGACTTCTGTCCATTTTTCCGAGGCTTCGGGAACGGACTGCAAGGCTTCGCGGAAGGCATTTGCGGCGGCCTGATAGTTTTTCTGGTAGAAGAAGGCTTCACCCATGCGGAAATTGGCGAGCGGGCGGCCCGGCTGGATCGAAAGCGCGCGCTGGTATTGGGTGACGGCGTCGTAGAAGCGACCTTGCTCGGCGAGATCCTCTCCGCGAGCGATGGCGGCGCGGGCGCGCAATCCAGTGCTTCCTTTCAGAATGACATTGTTGGGATCTACGCGGATGCCGCCTGGCTTGGGGCGGCCAAAGGTTTCAACGGTGAAAGGAGATTCGGTCCCGACCACGTCGATAGTTTTAAGTTCCGGATTTCCTTCGGTATCAATGCGCAAATCCACGGGCATGTGAAAAGTGTCGAGAGGTTGCTTGATTTTGCCGACGACGCGGAAGCCTTTGGGCGTGCGGTAGACGACGTATTCCACGGAGAATTCAGGCAAGCCGGTGGAATTCAGCCATTGAGCGAAAAAGCTGCGCAGGTTCGGCGGTTCCGCGGGGGGCTTGGTGGCGAGCTTGAGCTGTTTTTCGGCGATGGCTTCAAAGTCTTCGATGCGAGCGCTTTTTTCGGCAAAGCGAAAATAGAATTCGCGGAGAGTGGTCTTGAATGCCACGTCGCCCATCTGCGCGCGCAACATGTGAAAGAGCATCGCGCCTTTGTTCATCACAACGGAACGGTAGTCGGGAGAGTAGGGAACGAGACGGGCGGCTTGCGCTACGGGTGCAGCGTCTTCGTACATCAGAGCGCCGACGGCGAATTCATCCACGGCACGGAGGCCGGCCTCTTTGCCGGCGTTCTGCTCGGCGTAGAGGGCTTCGGAATAGCGTGCGAGGCTTTCACTGATCCAGACGTCTCCTGGTGTTGCGGGCAGGACTTGGACTCCCCACCACTGTGAGGCGACCAGGCGCGCGATGGTGCGGTCGCTGGAGCGCGGGTCCCAAATGCGCTGGCTTAAAAGTAAAACGCCGGGAGCAGCGTATTCGCGGAAACTGCCGTCGGGGATTTGAATCACAGTGAAAGATGGATCGGGGATGGGGCCAAACATGTCCGAAAAAATAACGGCGGAGCGAGCGACGCTCTCGGCAAAGGCCTGGGCGTTGGCGGAGGCCTCGCGCGGGGCATAGACGGAGACGTTGAGGCCTTCGGCTTGCTTTAGATTGAGCTGGAGATTGCCGGCTACGAAGGTGCCGTGGGGCGCGAGAGATTTGCACTCGAAGGTGTAGAGGAGGCGGCCGCCTTCCACGGCATTCTTGGCCGGCATGGGCGTGGGAGCGGAGGCTTTGCCTGTGCCGGCGACGGCGAAGCTGTCTGGAACGTTAAGGCGGAAAGTGGCGGTGTAGCGGTTGGATGGAAAATTCGTGAGCGGGAACCACCGCGCGGGGAGAAGTAAGTACGCGCCCGTTTTGCTGATAACGGCGGCGCGTAAGCCGGGGACAGGGCTATTCTCTTCGTTGAAGAGCAGGCCGGCGTAAGTGTAGGTGAGGATGACATGGCCGTCGGTGGCGACGGGAGTCGCGAGCTGGACAATGACAATGAGGGGATTCTGATTGTCGCGCTCAAAGGTGAGCGGCTTGCCGTCGGGGCCTTTGACTTCTTTGACGATGAGATTGGGGTGCAGCTCGACGCGCACGCTGCTGGAGGCTTCCAGCGCCTTGAAATCAATTTTGGCGGTGGCGCTAATCGATTGGCCAATGGAGTCGATCGAGGCGGAGACGTCGTAGTTAACGGCGACGAAATTCACGGGGCGGGAAACCTGCGCATGGAGAGGCGCGGCGGCACAAAAAATAAAGTGCACCGCAATGAGGAAAAATCCAGCAGAAACTATTCGACGACGGGTCATCGGACCCCTTTCCACGTTGTTCGGCTCGGAATCAATGTACACCTATAGGATACCAAACCCCTCACTTCGCGTTGCTTTTGGCGGCGGTCAACATTCGGACTATTTCATCGGCGGCTCGTTCGACGGCTCCCGGGGGACCGAGGAGGCGGCGCACATCTTCTAACCCGCTAGTCATGATTTCCACTCGATTCCTGCCTTCTTCTGACGGGGAGAGGAGGTTTTCAGCTTCTTGGGCTACACGCGCCGCGGTGAAATCGTCCTGGATTAGCTCGGGAACTACAGCGCGGCCGGCGATTAGATTGACCATGCTGAAAAACTTGGTCCTTACCAACGGTTTCGCTAGGCCGGCCGTGAGCGGAGAAAGACGATAGACGACGATCATAGGCTTGCCGAGCAAGGCGGTTTCCACGGTGGCAGTGCCACTGGAGACGATGGCGAGATCGGCGGCGGCAAGCGCGTTGTAGGTATCGTCTTCGATGAAGTGCATTTGCAAATTAGGAGGAAATTTTGTTTTCAACTTCGCGATATCCAGACCCGGAGCAGCGGCTACCACTATTTCAAGAGGCCCTTGGTGCTTTTGGCGAATTTCTTTCAAAGCTTCGGCAAGCACCGGAACATGATGGGCGATCTCTCCTCGACGGCTGCCTGGAAGGATGGTGAGGATCGGATGCCCTTCTTGTAGACCGTATTTTTTGCAAAATAATTCCCGCGTTAGGGTGGCTTTCACAGTTCCGATGAGGGGATGGCCGATAAATTTCACGGGCACGCCTGCATCGGAGTAAAACTTTTCTTCGAAAGGGAAGATGCAGAGAGCGTTGGCGAAGCGGCGCCGGACCAGGTTCGCGCGCCAGGGACGCCAGGCCCAGAATTGCGGGCAGATATAATAGACGTTTCGAATGCCCTTGGGACGGAGCTTGCGGGCGAGGCGGAGATGGAAGCCTGGGAAATCGGTGAGAATCGCGAGGGGCGGCTGGCGACGTGCGGCTTCGTCAACCAGGTGACGCATGGCACGGATCAGTGAAGGCAATCGCTTGAGGACTTCGGTGATGCCCACGACGGAGACTTCGGAGTAGTCGGTGATGATCTCAACGCCCGCGGCGCGCATTTGCGGGCCACCCATGCCGAAGAGCGCTACGTCCATGCGTTGCTGGAGAGCGGTGGCGAGGCGCGCCGCATACATATCTCCGGAAGCTTCGCCGGCGGAGATTAGGAGCGGGATGGGTGGCATGTCAGGCGCGCGGAAATCAATCGCTGGCCGGAAGCGTTGTGGGCTCAGGCGAGCGATTGGCTTCGAGCGGGAGGTGCAGCTCCTGCTCTTTGTACTGCAACTGGTAGAGGCGGTAGTAAATGCCACGTTGCGCGAGAAGCTCCTGGTGCGCGCCCTGTTCGCGCAGGCGGCCTTTGTGGAAGACCAGAATGCGGTTAGCGTGCTGAATGGTGCTCAGGCGGTGGGCGATGACGAGCGCGGTGCGGCCGGAGAGCAGGCGGCCGAGGGCTTCGCGAATTTGAAGTTCAGTTTTTGTGTCCACGCTGGAGGTAGCTTCGTCGAGGATGAGGAAGCGTGGATTGTGTGCCAGCGCGCGGGCGAAATTGATGAGCTGGCGCTGACCGACGGAAAGAGTCGAGCCGCGCTCGTTTACGTTGGCGGCGACGCCATCTGGAAGCGAGCGAATGAAATCGCCGAGGCCAATCTCTTCGACTGCACTTTCGACAGTGGAGCGGGTGATACCGGGAGTACCGAGGCGGATGTTGGTTTCGATCGTCCCGGTGAAAAGGAAAGGATCCTGGAGGACGATGCCGAATTGGCGGCGCAGGTCCTGGAGCTCGATCATGCGAATGTCGGTGCCGTCGAGGAGAATCTGGCCACGCTGAATATCGTAGAAACGGAGCAGGAGTGAAATCAAGGTGGTCTTGCCGGCGCCGGTATGGCCGACGATGGCGAAAGTCTCGCCGGGTTTTACGCGGAAGGAGACATCGCGAAGGACCCAATCTTCTTCAGTGGGTTCAGGGACGTTGCGATAACTAAACCACACGTTGCGGAATTCGATTTCGCCGCGGGGATTATCGAGAGGGATGGCGTTGGGATTCGATTCGATGGATAGAGGCTCATCGAGCAATTTGAAGATACGTTCGGAAGCAGCCATGGCGGACTGGAGAATGTTGAATTTCTCGCTGAGGTCCTGAATGGGGCGGAAAAAGCGCTGGGCAAACATGGTGAAAGCAGTAAGCACGCCGAGAGAAAGGGCGCTGGAGAAAATGCGATTGCCGCCGGACCAGAAGATCAGGGCGATGGTGGCGAAGCTGAGAAATTCGACCGCGGGGTAAAAGAGTGCGTAGGCGAGAATTGCGTCGCGCCACGCGAGCATATTGTCGCGATTGCGTTTTTCGAATTCTTCGACGGCTTTACGCTCACGATTGAAGAGCTGCACGACGCTCATTCCGGAAATGTATTCCTGGAGGAAAGCGTTGATGCGGGCGATGGCGGTGCGGATGCGGCGATTGGCGTCGCGAACGAATTTGCGAAAAATCAAAGTGACGATGAGGATGCCGGGGAGAACGGCGAGGGTGTCGAGCGCGAGACGCCAGTCGATTTTGAAGAGCAGGCCGGCCATGACCACGAGGAGAAAGAAGTCGTTGATCATGGTGACGACGCCGGCGGCGAAAAGATCGTTGAGAGCGTCAACGTCAGTGGTGACTCGGGTGACGAGGCGGCCGACGGGATTGTGATCGAAGTAGGTCATCGGCAGGCGCTGCATGTGCCGGAAGATCTCGCCACGCATGTCGTACATGGTTTGCTGGCCGACGCGCTGCATGATGCGGAGCTGGATGTATTGAGCGAGAAAATCGAACGCCAGTACAGCGAGATAAATCACACCGAGCCAAATAATTCCGATCCAAGCCGATGATTCTGCGATCGTGCCATTGAGCCGAGGAACAAAGTAGCTATCAATGGCTTTACGAAATATCAGGGGCGGGGCAAGTTCTAGCGGAGTCACAACGGCCACCAGAATGAGCGCGAAAGCGACGTGCCAGCGATACGGCTTCATGTACCGCAGAAGCCGTCGCATCAAACGCGAATCGTACGCTTTGCCGAGGGCTTCTTCTTCGTGCAAGTTGCTCATGCGCGTTCGAGCTCTTCTTCCAGCAATTGTTTGTGGTACAAATCCGCGTAATAACCGCCGTGCGCGAGGAGTTCATCGTGCGTGCCGCGCTCGGTGATCGCACCGGCGACCAGCACGACGATTTGATCGGCGTCGCGGACGGTCGAGGTACGATGAGAAATTAAAATGGTGGTGCGGCCTTCCATGATTCCGCGGAGGCCATTGAGGATGCGCTCTTCGGTTTGCGTGTCCACGGCCGAGAGGGAATCGTCGAGGATGAGGATGCGAGGATCGCGGATGACGGCACGGGCGATGGCGGCGCGCTGCTTTTGTCCACCGGAAAGAGTGATGCCGCGCTCGCCGACCATGGTTTCGTATCCTTTGGCGAAGCCGACGACTTCAGTGTCCAGGCTGGCGATTTCGGCGGCTTGGCGGACGCGCGGTTCGTCGAAATCGGGAAGGCCGAAGGCGATGTTGCCCGCCACGGTTTCGCCGAAGAGGTAGGTGTCTTGCGGAACGTAGCCGATGGATTGGCGCAGCGTTGTGAGAGGCCACTCGCGGATGGGGCGGCCGTCGATCAGAACGCAGTCGTCGGGGGCTTCCCAGAGGCGTGCGATTAGTGCGGCGAGGGTGGTCTTGCCGCTGCCGGTGGGGCCTACGATGGCGAGAGTGGAACCGGCAGGAATTTTCAGATCGATGTCATGAAGCACCGCATGAGAGCCGCTGCCATTCGATTTCGCGGTACCGTTCGAACCGACTCCGGAGAGATTTGTGGGATAGGTGAAATTCAAGTGGCGAAATTCGATTTCGCCGAGAGGCTTAGTGCCTTCGGGGATCTTGGAGTAGCGGTCGTCAATGTTTGGTTTGGCGGTGAGAATGTAATTGAGGCGGCCCATGGAAGCAGCACCGCGTTGGAAGATATTGGTGACCCATCCGAGAGCAATCATGGGCCATACGAGCACGGTGAGGAATCCATTGAAGGCAATAAATGCGCCCAGGGAAATCTGCCCTCGGAAGACCTGATGACCGCCCTGTAACAAGACAATCAAGAAGGATGTGCCAATGAGCGCCTGAAGTGACGGCATGAACATGCTCCAGATGCGAATAAGCTTGACGTTCCGAGCGACGTATTCGCGGTTCGGCTCATCGAAGCCTCGAAGCTCAGCTTCCTCCTGTGCGTAGGCGCGGACAACGCGCACGCCGGCGAGATTTTCCTGGACGCGCGCCGTGAGTGTAGCGAGCGCCGCTTGAATTTTTTCGTAGAGATCATGAATGGTTTTGCCGAAAAACCAGACGGCGACGGCGACGACTGGCGCGGGGATCAGAACCCAGAGAGTAAGAGAAGGCGAAAGCGTGACCATGACGAAGATGGCCATGATCATGGTGATGATGGTGGTGGCGCTGTACATGATGCCAGGGCCGAGGACCATGCGGACGGCGTTCAGGTCATTGGTGGCGCGGGACATAAGTTCGCCGGTGCGATTGCGAACGTAGAATTCAGTTTCGAGGGTTAGGAGTTTCTTGAGGAGGTCATTGCGAATATCGAATTCGATGTCGCGGGAGACGCCGATGAGTGTCCAGCGCGCGGAGAAGGAGAGGAGGCCTTTGATTGCGACGCACAGAATGACGATGAGGCAGTAGATGCCGAGTGTGTGGCGACTATGTGGGGCGTAGTAGGGAATGGAACGGCTGAGAGTGGCGGGATTCAGGCCGAGGGTGGCCCGAACACCGGCTTTCATCGTGTGTTCAAAGGGAACGGGATTGCCGGCGATAGTGTCCGTCATGACGCCGGTGGCGAGCGGAAGCGCGTTGCCAATGATACACATGAGCACCACTGTGAGCAGACCGATGAAAATGCCGCCGGGGTATCGGCGGACATAGGGCATCAGGCCGCTCAAATCTTTCTTGGGAGGAGAAGGCCGGTCGGCCTTGGGCGCCGCGCGGTTGGCTGTCGCAGACGGGGTCGTGCTCATCGGAGCGTGGACCTCGCGTCTTGAATCGAGGGATTCTCGAGCAGGAAATGTTCATACGTACGGTCGAGCGATTGATAGCGTTTGGCTTCCTTGTTCCAGCGGACCCCGATAGGGAGGACGTGGACGTCGCTGGCGCCTTTCAAGGGCGTGAAATAAAGTTCCAGACCCTTGTCTTCGCTCTGCTCGAATTGGAGGCGCCAGCCGGTGATGGGTGCCAGGGGAGTGAGGCCGAGAAAACCCTTCTGGTTTTTGAGGTGTTCATCACAACGCAGGATCTCGGACCATTTACCGTCATTGTTTTCCGCGATGACGACGCGTGTCACGATTGTGCCTGGAATATTATTGGTGGGTGTTTTGGGGATGACGTTGGCGGCGAGAAATTCTTGTTTGCCGTTTTTGGCGAGGTCTCCGAAGGCGAGCACTTGCGACTCACTTCCCAGGACAGCCTGGGCGGCGGATTGAATGTCTTCGGGGACGGCTGGGGCGGCCGGTTTGGCCTCGGCTTGCTGAGCAGGTTTCGGTGCATCTGCCCCGCAACCACCCAGAAAAATAGCCAGGAACATGAATTTAGAGGCGAATTGCAGTGGGATTCTCCGGCCTCGGGCCGCGTCGACATTTCGGCCCTTCTTTAAGAAGGACGGAACGCAACCGGCAGCGTTAGCAAAGGAACATTCGTCTTGTGAGGTTTTGTCCATCAAGCAGTTTGTGCCATCAGCGCAACTTCGACCATCATTCTATCTTTATCCGGCGCGCGCGGCACTTCCATCGCAGCGGCGTCGCCGGACTCTTCATCGATTGCGTAATATAGCAATTCTATCTGTTGCACGCCTTTCGTGGAAGTACTGCGCGCACCGAGCTTGCTCAATATTCGAATGAGCTACCTCTGAGACAGGATGGCGTCTAGCCGGGCTTCAAAGTTTTCCTCTCCTTCGGACCATAGCTCGCTGCGCTCGACGGGCAAGGCGAGCTGGATGGATTCGACCCAATTGAACAATTGTTGGATGTTTTCACGGGTCTTGGCGTGATATTCCTTCAAATTGTTGCTTGCGGACATCCATTGGCGAAAAGTGTGCTCAATCGGATGGTCCGAGGAGTTGAAGGGATTCGAGGCGGCTCCGGGTGCAAGGAGGCCGCCGTGTCCGGTGAAAAAATGCTCAAAGCCCAAGTCGGCCATGAAGTGACCGGAGGTCGCGGCGAGGCCGTCGTCATAATTGATACCGTGGCAGGACAGGGTGAGAGGTTCGGGTTTTTGTTGCCATTTAAGGCTTTCGATGTCGAAGCTCCACAAATCCCATTTTGCATTCGCGGTGTAGGCGGTGTCGGTGTTGAGGTGTTGTACAGCAAGCGCGGTGACTTCGGCAGGGCCCATTTTCAGCGGGCGCAGGTCCCACTCCGCGACAGGGATCTCCGTAGCGTCCACGGCCTGCACGACTAGTTCGCTGAAAGTATTCTGCGTGGCTGAAAGCGGCGCGGTGGTGAGGAACCGGGCGAATTCAGCGAGCATAGTTTCGATTGAAAAATCGCGCGTCCAGACGCGCAGGTAAGCGTGATTGGCCATTTGCGTTTATACCTTGAGGATTATACCGGGCTGGCCGCGAAGTGGCGAATCGGCAGCTGGAGCAGAGTCCTTTTGGCCGGCCAGCTGAATTTAGCTGCCGGTATTCGCGGTTTTCGCAAGCGGGGGAGGTTGGGTCGGAGGCGCAAAGCTCTGAGCCATCTCTTGGAGGCGTTCGCGGAGGGATTCGCCAACACCGGCGAATACCTGGGCGCAGGCTTCCCGAAGTTTTTCTTCGGCGGAGGCAGCGATGCCGGAGATCATTTCGCGTGACTGGTGATCGAGCGAGGCGACAGAGGCCAGCATCCACTGATTCGAAACGTTTTCGAGGCGGTTCTTGTAGTGCTCAGCGGCTTGTTCACCCATTTGGCCGTAGATGCTTTGCATTTCCTGCTGATGGGCGACAGTCATGGCCTTCCAGGATTCAAGCAGCGGGCCAAAACCTTTGGAAACTTTTTTCTGGGCTTCGGCTACGCCAGCCTCGAGGGCTCCGCCCATGGAAGATTGAAAGCGGTGGAGGAAAGCTTCCTGCTCGGCGGACGTCTTCTGGGCTAGATCCATGCGCACCGAGTCCATTTCCATACGCGCTCCATCCGTGGATTGCTTCAGCTCGTTGTTGAAGCCCTGGAGCTCCTGGCGGCCGGTGCGCTGAATTTCATCGGTGAAGGCGGCAGCGGTGGTGTCGGCTGCTTCGGCGAAGAGGGCGCGGGCGCGTTCGAACGCGTCACGGACGACTTCCTCCATTTGCGTTTGCGTGTGACCGACGAAGTTGCGGCTGGAGCTATCGAGCTCGCTGGCGAAGACGCTGGAAATTTCTCCGGCTTTTTCGCGCAACTGGTTGCTGGCGTGTTCGATGGTTTTTTCCGTGAGATTTTGAATCTGCGTTTGCGCCTTTTTTTCGTACCATTCGGCCGTTTTGAGGAGTTCCTCAACCACTTCATGTTTCAGGTCGCCGGCTTTTCCTTCAAGTTCGGTGAGGTTGCGGTAGTTGATGGCTTGCGCCGATTCCTGGAGGATTTGTTCAACGCCCCCGAGATTTTCACGGAAGCGCGAGAGGGATTCGGCGAAGGCTTCGTCGGCTGAGTTGCGAATGCGGTCCTGCTGGAGCGATAGGGCGGCGTCCAACAACGAGCGGCCTCCGGCAAGGCGGTGAACGGCTTCTTCGGCGCGCGTGACGTGCGGTTGCACCAATTCCTCAATTTGGCGATCGAATTGAGCTACCGCCTGGCGGCTGGCATCTTCGAATGTTGCGCGAATGCGCGCGTTAATTTCTTCGAGGATGGCTTCGGAGCGGCGCTGGGCTTCTTCGCGACGGGGGCTGAGCGCATCTTCAAGTTGCAACTGGAAACCGGTAAGCGCCTGCTGTTGCGCGCTATCGATCTTTGCCGAATGCTCTTCGAGCCGCTGGCTTGTTTCGCCAGCGCGAGACAAGGCAGACTCCAGTCGTTGCGATTGTTCTTGCAGAGCATTTTGCAAGGTGGCTAGGCGTTGCTCTGATTCCGTGGCAGCACCTGTCGCGGCCTCGCGCACAGCTACGGTGTGCTTGCCCATTTCTTCCTGAAGCTGAGTCATCAGGCCGCGAGCGTGGTCGTTCAATCCGCCAGCGGCGCGATCCTGTACCGTGGCGAGGGTGCTCTCTACGGCTTCGCGCCAGCGCGCTTGGGCAGCTTCCAACTCGCTGGTAAGTTGCCCGTGCAAGGATGATTGAGAAGCTGCCAGGGTGGCGACTACCTGTTGCTGAATTTCGTTGCCTGCGGCGCTGAGTGCTTCGCGCTGGGCGGTTGCAGCTTCTTCACGCTGCTTTGCGGCGTCTTCAAGCGCCCTCGTGGCGGCCTCCGCGCGCGCCGCGACCTGTGCCTCCGAATGCTCGGACTGGGTTTTCAATCGCGCGGCGGTTTCCTCTGCTTGTTGGCAGGCGATTCGCAGGGTTTCGGCTTCGGCTTGGAGTTGCTGGGCGTGTTCAGTGCGCTGGGCTATGCCCTCGCGGGCGAGACTGCCTGTGAGATTCCGCGTGAGTTGTTCGAGTTGCGGGGCGAGCCACTTAGGCAACTCGGTGCGCAGGGCTTCGGCGACGGCGGCGTGGGCCGTCCGCGAATGTTGATCTGCCTCGTGCTGAAATTTTTCAATCGCCTGAGTCGTTTCGTTGGCGATTTCAGCGCGTCCCGCGGCAAATTTCTGTTCCCATTGTTCGAATGAGATGCGGCGCTCGGCGGAGACGGCCTGCGAAGCGGCTTCACGCGTTGCGGCTTGAATTTGCTGCTTGGCATCGGCGACCAGACGCGCGACTTGCCGCGCCAACTGTAGTGAGGCATCTGTCGTGCTTACGGGAGAAGGGAACACTCGCAAATTGTCCGCAGCAGAGCCTATGGGGAGCTCAATCTCGCCAACTGGCGCTACGGTGTCCGATTCATGCACTAGAGGTGACGCTTGCGGTGGCGCATGTGTGGAATCCGTTCTTGTGACGGCTGGCGCCAAGTCGGGGAAAGCGACCCAATCTTCCGGAGGAAACGCGATGCCCCAGACATTGCCGGAAACTTCCAGTTCAAGGGCGACTTGAAATAGCTGGCGCACTGTGCGCGGGCGCTGAATCCACGCGACGCGGCCGCGTACCGTGCGGGGAGGTTGCGCGCTTTCTGGATGTGGGATCTCCATGGTCACCCACATATTTTTCAGGACGTAGTGTTTCGACTGGTAGCGGCAGCCGTGGCAATTGATGATGAGAGAGGAGGTGCGCTCGACGAAGGGCCGGCCTAACGCATCGACACCGGTCACCACAAGCGGAACCGCCTGGACGATCCGCGTGCTCCGGCGCTTTCTTAATTCCGTGCTCTCGTTCGCGGCTGTTTCGGACACCATCTCAGTTGTCTCGTCGGCAAAATTGCCGCCAGAATCATTCATGCAGAGCGCCGCCGTCCCTCAGAATTTTCAGATTTCACGCCAGCGAGTGGCATTGCAACAACTACTTCGTCACCGTATTCTGCGGAGTGCCTTCCGAGGACGGCCTGCGATGCGTTCCCGTAAGAAACATCCATGCTTCCTTGGCGACCCAGATTGGCCCAACCAGCAAATAAATCGGTCCCTGGAAAAATGCGGGATGATTGCCTTCAATCCGGTGGCCGAGGAAAAGAAAAATCCAGCCGCCGACAAAAAAACTTGCGCCCCAAATCCATTTCATGAAAATAAAAAGGATGAGTCCGGCAAAAATCATGGGAATGCCGACGCCGTGCAGAAATTTATTCCAGCCGGATTCGTGCTCGTGATCGTACTGCGTCATGTAGTGCGCCAGGTTCGGCATTAGCGCACCTCCTGTCAGCCGCGCACGGCTGCCATCGGTTTGGTGGAGGGACAGCCACCGCAGAATCCAGACTCTATACCGAAATGAGACGATTGGCTAGAGCGTCCTGAGGGTACTGAGAGTCATGCTGCGGTTCGGCTATTGCGTAAGGAAACTCGAATCGCGGGTTGAGAAGTGAGGAGGGCACATTTTTCCGTGGGGAGCGGCCAAGAAAGCTTATAAATCGCGGCGGCCTTCCATGGCTTTGAGCATGGTGACTTCGTCGGCGTATTCGAGGTCGGCGCCGACGGGGATTCCGACGCCAATGCGCGTGACGCGGACGCCAAGGGGTTTCAGGAGTTTAGAAAGGTAGATGGCGGTGGCTTCGCCTTCGGCGGTTGGATTGGTGGCGATAATGATTTCTTCGACCGAGCCGCCCTTCAGTCGCTCAATTAACGACTTTATGTGAAGCTGCTCTGGGCCGCGGCCAGAAAGAGGAGAAAGAGAGCCGCCCAGAACGTGGTACATGCCAGTGTAGGTACGCGTCTTTTCGATAGCCATGATGTTGTGAGCTTCTTCAACGACGCAAATTGTTTTCTTGCTGCGCGTCGGGCCCACACAGTAGTAACAGGGATCGGAATCAGTGATATTGCTGCAGATGGAGCAAGCGCGGATTTTCTCTTTGGCGTCGCGAATGGCTTCGGCGAGCGCGAGCGCATCTTCTGGTGCGGCGCGCAGGAGATGAAACGCCAGACGCTGGGCAGTCTTCTGGCCAATTCCGGGGAGATGCTTCAGTTCATCGATGAGTCGTTCGACGGGAGCGGCAAAATCAGGCATGCAGCATGTGTAGCATAGGGCGCGCGTCAGCGCAAACGGACTAGAGTTCGCGATACATGATGTAGGCGTCGACGTATCCGAGCGTGGGATGGAGAAAAGCGTTCCGGAGGCGGCCAACGATTTCAAATTCCAAGCTTTGCCAGAGTCGGACGGCGCGGTCGTTCGTGCTGACTACAAAATTGAACTGCATCGCGCGAAAACCGCGTTCCCGCGCCCGGCCGAGCGAATGTTCACACATCGAGCGAGCCACGCCGCGACCGGTGGCGGTCACGGCGGTCATGTAGCCACAGTTCGCAACGTGTTCACCACCGCCTTGCTGATTGGCTTGCAGAAAATAGGTGCCGACAATATTGCCGTCATCTTCCGCAACGAAGACTTCGTGCAGGGCTGACAGCCAATACGCCACCGCGCCCTCTTGATCCATATCTCGCGGCAAAGTATAAGTCTCACCCGCGCGGATGATGGGCTCCATGATCGCCCATATCGCGTTCGCGTCTCGCTTGGTTGCCGGCCGGACGAGCATGCTCGTATTTTGCCATGGGTGACCTTAAACGCAGACGGGCCCCGAACTGGTCGGGGCCCGCGCCGCACATTGTGATTAGATTTGTTTAGTTTTCGAGCGGAGCCTGGAAGACCTCGCCAGGAAGCACAAATCTCGCCGACTTCTGAACCGACTCCACGCGAGGCAGATTAACCGGCAGCCGATCCTGTTTTACAGGAAGGGAAGAGGTGTCGTCCGCGCGCATGCGCTCGATTTTGATGCCCAGCGAACGCTCCAGGTGGAAGAGCTCAGAACGCTGCTCTTTCACGAAGAGAGTGGAGGCCACGCCGTGTCCGCCGTTGCGTCCGGTTCGCCCGACGCGGTGGATGAAATTCTCCGCCACTTCAGGCAAGTCGTAGTTGATGACGTGCGCGATGTCCTGCACGTGAATTCCGCGCGAAGCCAGGTCGGTCGCAACCAGAACGCGGAAGCGGCCTTGCTGGAATCCAGTGAGCGCCGAAGTACGTTGCGATTGTGAGCGGTCGCCGTGAATCATGGCGGCGGAGAAGCCCTTGCGATTCAAGCTTTCGGCGATACGTTCGGTTCCGCGCTTGGTGCGCGCGAATACCAGGCACTTCCCGGTCTCTTTGGCGAGCAAGCGTTGGAGCATTTCCTGCTTGCGGTCCTGCGCAACTTCGAAGGCTTGAACGCGCACGTTTTCGGATGGCTTGGACGTCGAGCCAAAGGAGAGACGGACGGCATTGCGAAGATAATCCTTCACGATGCGCGCCATGTCGCCTTCCATGGTTGCGGAGAAGCACATGGTCTGGCGCTCTTTTGGAAGAATCGAGACGATGCGCTTGATGGCTGGGAGAAAGCCCATGTCCAGCATGCGATCGGCTTCGTCAAGGATGAGAATTCGCAGGGCGTTAAAGTGGAAGAGCCTGCGGTCGAGGTAGTCTTCGAGGCGTCCCGGAGTTGCGACAACCAAGCGTGCACCTTTGCGAATGGCCTGGAGCTGCGCGCCTTCGGACAAGCCGCCAACAACAAGCGCGGCGGGAAGCAGCTGCTTTCCGCGTAGTGCGTTGTATTGCTCGACTACTTGCATCGCGAGCTCGCGCGTTGGTACGAGTACCAGCGCCGCAATTCCCGGAGTCTTATCTTTGAGCAGCTTTTCGATCACCGGAATCAGGAAGGCCAGCGTTTTGCCGGTTCCTGTTTGCGCGGTGGCAAGCACATCTTTGCCGTCCAGGGCTAGCGGGATGGCCGCAGCCTGCACGGGCGTGGGCACGTTAAACCGTGACCCGGTCAATTGCTCCTTCACATAAGGAGAAATCGCCATATCGGAAAATCGCGCTGAGGCGGTTTCCGCCAGAGACTCGGAAGAGCCCTCTGCATTCACTTCTGTAGCATTCAACATTCAATATTACTTTCTTACTGGCAGAAGCCGTCGCGGTTCGCACACGAATTCTCGGGCGGCCGGCGGCTTGCTTTGCCAGTCTTGTTTTAGATTACGCGTAGAACGTACGGAGAATACTGGAGGCGGGGATTCTCAGATCAAGCACTGCACCAGAGGGACCGCACAACACAACCGAGGTAATAAGCGCAAAACAATAATAACAGAGTTGCGCTCCAATATCTACCCCAATTCACCGGATATGTTTACTGAGGTTCCCGGAGCACAACAGCAAAGGACCAAGAAGAAGACTTCCCATACAGGTGGGTGGCGCACCCTTAAAGCAGTGAGACGATTCTGGGTGGCCTTCGCTCTTATCGAAGGCCACCCGGTGTAGTGCCTTTTTATTACTCCGATGTGACGTGCTACAGTGGTATTCTCTCTTCGTGGTTTCCCATCAAGAAAAACACCCGAAGGAATTCAATGTGCAACTCGCCACATAACCCAGGCGACTCATTCCCTCCCGCGCAGAAGGGCTGCGATGACCCGAGGATTGCGGCGACCGTGAAGTATGGCCAGGACAAGGAGTGGTATTTCGTCCGGCGCGTACACCAGCAGAAAATCCCGCAATGGATGAAATCGCAGCGGTCGCGTAGTCAGATCGGAGCGTCTGTGACCTGCTTGAGGATAAGTAACTAGGGCGCGAATCGATTCATAGATTTCCTCAAGCACGCGGTCAGCCGCGTCTAAATTGTCGGCAGCGATATATTCCCAGATTTCGTTTAGATCTGTGAGTGCGCCTGGATGGAAAACAAATCCGCTCATGAACGGCGGTGGTCTTGGCTCTTTTGGCGCAGCCGGCCAAAGGCCTCTTCGCCGTCGACGGGCTGAACCCGGCCGCTCTTTATGTCATCGTAGCGGCCATCCAGCAGATTGCGCACTTGGGTTAGCTCCGCGAGATACCCGGTCATCGCGTCTTCGACGAGTTCATCCGGCGCGCGACCAGTCGTCGCTGCAAGCTCTTGGAGACGGGATTCTGTTTCGGGCTTGAGGTGCACTACCATAGTAGTCAGTTTAGGGACGTGCTGAGGAGCTGTCAAAGCGATTTCGTGGGGAAATGGGGCGGGTGGCGCACCGTTAAAGTACTAAGACGATTCTGGGTGGCCTTCGCTCTTATCGAAGGCCACCCGGTGTAGTGCCTTTTTATTACTCCGATGTGACGTACGACAGTGGTATTCTCTCTTCGTGGTTTCCCATCAAGAAAAACACCCGAAGGAATTCAGTGCGCCACCCGCCTCGTTGAAATCTGGGACAGTTATCTCGACTTCGCAGTTTTTGGGTTTCTGTTTTTACGACGGCGCGCATGCCAAATGCGGCCTTAAGAAGTTCATTTTACTGCATTTAGACCGCGAGAGGTAACTGCCAAGCTTGTTCTGGAAACAAATTGCAAGATTCTTAGCTGACCGCGTTCTAACATCAGGACAAAGGATCAAGCACGCCAAGGACGCCCAATGCCCCTTGCAGAGCTGATTTTTGTGCTGTTTGCCATTCTAGCAGTGGCCACTCCGTTCATTACGCTCGCTTTGCTCGGGAAGCATAAGAAACTGCGCGAAAGAGTGGACCAGCTTGCGGAAGAGAACTCCCGACAACACGCCTGGTTCCAAAAAGAAGTCGTTGATCTCAGAAAGCAACTTGCCTCCGCGGTGTATCCCGTGGCGCCAGTTGTGGGTGAGGCACCGCAGAGGACGGCGGCCCCTGATTCTCCTCCGCTGAAAGAGACGCCGGTCCCAGGGTTACGCTTAGAGTTGCCAAAGCCAGTTTTGACACCCGCGCCGGTGTCGTTTCCCACTCTTGATAAAGAACCTGAGTCGGCATCGCACAAGCCACAGGAACCTCCTCCGCTCTTGCCATCTCCCATATCCGCCGCGCCCCCCAGCTTACCTATGCAGAAAACGGTGGCACCGCTCGCACCGGTAGGGCCAAAGCCAGTGTTGCCGGATGTTGCGAAGACGCCCGTCGAGGTAAAACCGTCGGCCCCGGTTGGTCCCGCGCAGGCTACGCCGCACATTTCTGCGCCGGTGCTAAACGTGCCAGTGGAGGCTCCTCCCGCCGCCGCACGGGTGACGAGCGCATCGCCGACATCAGCTTTCCGCGTACCGCCGCCAAAGCCAACTTTTCAGCAGCGCATGAAAACCGTCTCCGCCATTGAGGAAGCACTCGGGACGAACTGGCTTAATAAACTCGGCATCATCATTCTCGTCGTTGGTGTCGCACTTTTCGGCATTTATGAGCTTGGCGCTCTCGGTCCCTTGGGCAAAGCCGGAATCTCATTCTTCGCGTCCGCGTTTCTCCTGGTGGGCGGGATATTTCTGGAGAAGAACGAACGCTATCGCCTGATTGGCCGCACCGGGATTGGCGGCGGCTGGGCGCTGCTTTTTTTCAGCACCTTCGCGATTCATCACGTCGCGGCGATGCGGGTTCTAGATTCATTGACGCTCGACTGCATTCTGATGCTGTGTGTGGCCATCGCAATGGCCGCCCATACTTTGCAATATCGCTCGCAGTTTGTTACCGGCCTGGCTTTTTTGCTGGGTTACACCACGGTGGCATTGAGTCAAGACACCGTCTACAGCCTGTCCGCAGGAGTGGTTCTTGCCATCGGGCTGATCTCTATTGTTCTGAAGATGGGCTGGTTCGAACTGGAAGTCTTCGGAATTCTATCGAGCTATCTTAACCATCTTTATTGGCTCTATCGCATCCTGGGCATCGAAGGGGCGCATGGGCGTCACTTTGAGCAATACCACGCCAGCTTGGCTCTGCTCTTTTTCTATTGGCTGGTATTCCGCATTTCCTACGTTGTTCGCAGCGTTAAGACGGACTTCGACGAACATATTTCCACGGTTGCTGCGGTGTTGAATCTGGGATTGCTCCTGGGCTGTATGAAATTCCAGTCCGTGCAGCCGGAGCTGGCCTACATTGCTCTTCTCGCGGTGGGCGCGGCCGAATTTCTTTGTGCGCAAATTCCTATAACCAAGCGGCGGCGGGAAGCGTTCGTCGTTCTTACGGTGGTGGGAACGGCGCTTATGCTGGCTGCCGCTCCTTCCCACTACACCTATCAGGCGAACGATGTCGCGATTCTCTGGCTAGTGGGCGCTGAGGTCTTCCTCATCTCCGGTGTGATCCTTAGGGAAGTTGTTTTTCGGCGGCTGGGACTTCTTACCGGCCTGCTTGTTGGGGTTCATCTGGTCGGCAGCGACTTCCGTCAGCTTGTTTCGTTGCGTGCTTCAAGTGAGAACCTGGTGTTGGCCTCAGGAATACTGTTTGGCGTCTGCGCTGTCGTGCTCTATTTCAATTCGCTTGGCGGCGGCTCGTGCTGGAAAGATTTGTTTGCGAATTCGCCAGATCAACCGCTGTTGATCACACATTCTTATCTCGGTGCGTTTGCAGCGGCGGCTTCTGCGTGGGCTCTGTTCGCGCACGATTGGACCGCGCTCGCGTTTGCCGCCGTCATGCTGACCCTCGTGGCCCTTTGCCGCGCCGTGGAATCGCCGCACGTTCAGGGACAATACCTCCTCCTTGGCGCACTCACCCTCTATCGCGCAGCGCTCTTCAATCTGCACATCGAAGCTCCTGGACACACTCACGTTCGAATGCGTCTGCTCACTTTCCCCATTCTCGGCGCGATGTTCTATCTCACCGCGCGATTGGCAGCTTTGCGTGATAATCCCGGGCAGCACACCATTCGCGGGCTGTTTGCGGTTGCAGGTACCGGGTTCTTTGGGTTGCTCATCTGGTTTGAAGCGCCGGAGCTTTGGCAACCCATCGCATTCATTGCTTTCGCGGTGATTTTGTCCGAGGCCGGGCGCGCGTTGCGATATCACGTGTTTTCTTGGCACTCGCATGTTCTCACGGGCGCTGCAGTGTTGACGGCGCTGACGGTGGATCCGAGAAGCCTCTGCGCGTGGCACACAATCCCTCTTCGCGCGTTCAGTGGATTGGCTGTTGTGGCGGGCGGCTATTGGCTTGCCAAGCGACTTGGTACCGCGGACGAACGGCATCTTGGGCTTGCGCGCGTGGCCTATACCTGGGCGGGCACCGGGATGATGGTCTGGGTTCTCCAGGAAGCTTTGCATGCACCCTGGATTGCCGTTGGTTGGGTTGTTTTTGCGGTGGTGCTTGCGATTTCCACGCGCTGGATAAGTTACCAGCACATCGCCTGGCAAGCGAATGCCGTGGGGATGTGCGCTCTCGTCCGCGCTTTCTTCTATAACTACGATCTCGAGCAAAAATTCTGGGGACCCATTTCGCTGCGCGTTTTCACCGTTGCCATCGTCGCCGCCGGATTGTATTTCCTTTCGCGCAAAGCTGCGCCGGAAGAACGTTACGCCGGTGTTATCGCGTTCCTGCATTCGTTCGCGGCGACAGGGCTCCTCGCGCTTCTCGCGTGGTATGAAGAACCCAACGGATGGCTGGCTCCGCTCTGGGCTGTGTTTGCGCTGATGCTGGCAATTGTTGATCGACGATTCGAACTTGAAGAATTGCCGTGGCAATCGCACATACTCGCAGGGCTGACAATGGTTCGCAGCATCTGTGTGAACCTTTACGTCACGGACATGTGGCACGGCATCAGCGTGCGCCTCGTATCTCTCACGATCGTCGCGGTGATTTTTTACGCGATCTCACGCCTCATTCGAATGCCCGAGGAGTGGCGACGCCGCGACTTCCACCACATCTATTCTTGGGCAGCGTCCACCATGGGTGGTTTGTTGCTTTGGTACGAGCTGCAAACGCAGCCTGCAAGTGTGGCCGTGGCCTGGGGCGCTTTTGGACTGGTGCTCTTTGAGTACGGATTGTTGCGGAAGATCACGCAATTCCGGTATCAATCGTACGTCGCGCTCATCGCTGCATTTACCCGGATTTTCTTTGCCAATCTTACGGAAGGCGAGCCTGGTGAGTTTTGGGGGCCGCGGATGTATACGATTCTTCCGCTGGTTCTGATTTTCTTCTTCGTGTACGCGCAATTGCCACAGCAAGAAGAGAACACCAGCCGCGATCGAAGGCTGCACTTCGATGTTCTTCTTGCCTATCTGGGAACCGCCAGCGTTATCGCGCTTTTTTATTTTCAATTTCCGATCGAATGGGTGGTCACCTCCTGGGCTGCGGTTGTTTTCACGCTTCTTGGCATTGCATTGCTTCTGAACCGTCCAGTCTTTCTGCATCAGGGATTACTTCTCACGGTCGGCGTTTTCGGCCGAGGCATGGCGCACAATCTTTTTGGCGAGAGCAATTTCAGCGGCGGAGATTGGAAGGGCGATTACGTCGTCTTGAGCTCCGCAGCGGCAGTTTTGCTAGCGAGCTTATTTTTTGCTTTCCGTCTGCGTGGCAGTTACCGGCACATGAAGTATGCAAATCCTTGGATGAAGAGGCTCGCAGTGATTGCCGGCCGCTCCGAACAAGTTGTGTTTTTTGTCCCCATCATTTTGGTTACATGCATGCTCGCGCTGAAAATGAAGTCTGGCATGGTCACTGTGTCGTGGGGAGTTGAAGGTGTGATGGTTTTCCTGCTGGCACTCGCTGTCAAAGAACGCAGCTTCCGACTTACTGGGCTGGGCATATTGTTGCTCTGCGTCGCGAAAGTTATGGCGCTCGATGTCTGGGGCCTTCAGGCACGAGACAGGTACATCACCTTAATCATCGTTGGCGCGGCGCTGGTATTTGTTTCGTTTCTCTACACCAGGTACCGCGATACGATCCGCCAATATCTATGAAGCGCGCCGCTGTCTTCGTTGTTTTCTTTATTGTCCTTGGATTTGCGGTTGCGAGTCTCTATTGGAGCCAGCGCCGCCCGAAGTCTGCTCCCGTGTCCGCCAACGCCATCTTGAACATGGCTGCCGACGCACAGCGCGACCTCTCTCGCATTCCCATGCACTTCACGCGCCTCTCCGATGAACAAGAAATCGCTATTGGCAGGGAACTGGCCTCTCGTTACGGGACGCAAACGCGAAAGCTCACTCCAGAAGAAGAAGGACTCCAGAAGTACGTTCGCCACGTCGGTGGCATCGTGGCCCTCCGTGCGCATCGGCATTTGCCGTATACATTCACGGTGCTGCCCGATCACAATATGATTAATGCGTTCTCGCTTCCCGGTGGACCGGTCTATGTCGGGGAGGGCATGCTGGATCTAATGATGAGCGAAGATGAGCTCGCCAACGTTGTTGGCCACGAGATCGAGCACATTGACCATTATCATTGCGTCGAGCGTGTGCAGCTGGAAGCGAAACTGAAAAACCTTAATCTTGATGTATTGGGCGCGCTACTGCAGATACCGCTCGATTTCTGGCAAGCTGGCTATCACAAGGACGAAGAATTCGAAGCGGATCGCGAAGGAATGGCTTTGGCGGTGCGGCCTGGCTATTCTCCGTACGGTGCGGTCGACATGTTCAAACGCTTCGCCAAGTTGCGCGAAGAATATGTAATCCACGCGCAGAGTCCGGAACAGGAACTCTCCGAACTTGCGATCCAAAGTTTGAATGGCTACTTCCGTTCGCATCCCCTGCCATCAGAGCGACTCACGCAGGCCAATCGCCTGATCGCCGAACGACACTGGGAAGATCGCAAAATGCAGAAGCCCTTCCATGTCGAGTATGAGGTTCAAAACGGAGAATACGTGAAGTAAATGAAGGAGAGAGATGCAGGGAAGGGGCTTGTTTGTGGCCTAGAATAATCCGGGGATTTTCATGCCGGAAATTCCGGGAATGCCGCCGGCGAGGTTCTTCATTTGATTGGCGAGTTCATCGTCCACGCGCCGGGTGGCTTCGTTTACAGCGGCGCGAATTAAATCCTGGAGCATCTCGTGGTCCTTGCTCGCGAATACATCCGGCTCGATGCGTACGTCTACAATCTGCTTCTGGCCGTTCATCTTTACGGTGACCATGCCGCCGCCGGCCGAAGCCTCGACAGTGACGGAATTCACCTGCCGCTGCAGATCTTCCTGCAGCTGCCGGAATCGCGAAAGCATCTGTTGGAGAGCGCTGACTTCCATCAGGATTCCTCTTCGCGTCGTTTCACTTCGGAGATTTTTCCTCCGAAGCGCTGCAGCATGGAACGCACCATCGGATCGCGCTCGAACTGCGCGCGCAATTCTTGTGTGCCGGACGCCGCGCGTGACGACGACGCGGCTGCCGCTGCAACTGATTCCAGTTTAGCACACACGCGCACCGCGCGGCCCAGCACCTTGCTCGAAATGGTACGGATCTTTTCCAGTGGCTCGCGGCCTTCCATCATTTCCGCGAACGGGCGCTTCTCGGGCGAAAAATAAATTCGCAGCTCGGCGCCTTCGAGCTCCCAGCGGCTGCTCTGCTCGAGCAATTCGCCCAGAAATTTTTGCTGGGCCTGAATCGCGGACTTGATTTCCGCTACATGCTCTTGCGAAATGCCAATTGTGTTAGCGGAGACGCCGTTAGTTTTGACTGCGGCGACTATTTCTTCCTGCTCAGATTTTTTGGCGGCAACTGGCGGGACAGATATTGGTGCAACCGCTGCCGCTGCGGTGGCGGAAACATTTGCCGGAGTTGCAAACGAAGGAGAGAATTGCGGCTTGGATTCAGGCTTGGGCAATGGAGAGACGGGAGCCGTGAAGCTGGGCGTGGCGTTTCTTGCTATGGCTGGTGAAGCCGCCACTGCCGCTGCCCCACGCACTGCTGCCGCACTTGCAGAGCCGCTGGATGCGCCGCTTTTGATCTCCGCGAGCAATTCTTCCAGCGGGGCCAGCCGCGATGCATTGACGAGCCGCAGCAGACCCATTTCCAAATGCACGCGTGGATCTGGTTTGCGTCGGAGATCGTCGTCTGTCTGCAATAGAATCTGAAAAAATCGCGTGAGGTCTTCTTCGCTGAATAGCGCGGCGGATTTCGCCAAGCCTGGCCGCTGGTCGGCCGTCGCCGCAATCAAATCCGAATCGGCCCCGCAAACACGCGCGATCAGCAGATTGCGCATGTGCCGGATTGCTTCGCGGCAAAAATGTTGGAGGTTGCGTCCTTCTTTCTGAAACGTGTGCACCAAGCCCAGCGCGCGGTCGGCCGAACCTTCCGCGATGGCGCGAATCAATTCGCCCAGCGCATCATCCGGGACTACACCCAGCAATTCGCGAACTTCCTTATCCGGAATCGTATCGCCACAATAGGCGCGCGCCTGTTCGAGAAGCGAGAGGGCATCGCGCAAACTGCCTTCGGCCATGCGCGCAATCACGGCCATTGCGCCCGGTTCGATTTTTAAATTTTCTTTTTTTGCGATTTCTTCCAGACGTCCGGCAATCTCGGCAAAGGTCAGCGCGCGGAAATGAAAATGCTGAGAGCGAGAGCGGATGGTGTCAACCAAGTCTTCCGGCTGCGTGGTGGCCATTACGAAGATCACGCGATCGGGCGGTTCTTCGAGCGTCTTCAGCAACGCGTTTGATGCTTCGCCGGTGAGCATGTGAGCTTCGTCAAGAATCACGACTTTGCTTCTCGATGCTGCGGGTGCGTAGCGCACCATCTCGCGCAACTCGCGGATCTGGTCAATGCCACGGTTTGATGCCGCGTCGATTTCAATGACGTCCAGTGAAGTTCCCGCGGCAATCTCCTTGCAGGAGTCGCATTCGCCGCAGGGCTGCGCCGTCGGTCCGTTCACGCAATTCAGCGCTTTAGCGAGGATTCTCGCGGCAGTGGTTTTTCCCACGCCTCTCGCGCCCGAAAAAATATAAGCGTGCGCCACGCGGTCGTTCTTGATCGCGTTTTTCAGAGTCTCGGTGACGTGTTGCTGGCCGACGAGATCGTCGAACGTTTGCGGGCGCCACTTGCGGGCTATGACCTGGTAGCTCATTTGTACGTTTTTAGTTTTTAGTTCTTAGTTAAGACAAGTTCCAAACTGTTTTTTTTAACATCTCAACTTCGGACCTGCGACTAAAAACCAAGGACTAACAACTCAAAACTTTTCGATGAGAGGAACTTCGGGTGATCTGCGGCACCCGAGGCAATCCCGGTACCGTTGCTCCCTTCCGGGCCTGGCGGGGTTCGCGGGACCTCGTTGCACAGAGCCCGAAGTTCCACGCTCCGGCACTCGCGAACGCTTCCCGCGAGTGCAGAGAAAAGTCTAGCACAGCGATTCGAACGCGGCCAGAACGCACGGCTAAGTGCAATTCAGTTTTTCGCGCGTGACTCGTGCTTTCGAATTGGCAAAATGTCCAAGCGCCTGGCTCGTGCGCTAGGATTTCGGTTTCGCTGCGGCTGCTGGAGCATCCGGGGGCTGCACGTCGGACGGGTTCACCCAGTTCACCTTGAAGGGGCCAATCCCATGAACTTGTACGATGGTTTCGCCTTTGTTTATTGCGAAGTGGCGCATTTCCTTGGGCATCAGGATAAAATTCCCGACATTCATGGTTTGAAGTTTGCTCTCGTCATACGAATCACCTGATGCGATCAAAAAAGCTCCCTTCATGACCGTCAGATATTCGTCGGTAGGATGCCAGTGAGCCGGCACCTTGGCTCCATCGGCGCACTTGAATCGAATAACAAACTGAGATCCTTCCGCGTTCGGGTCACCGGCCACAGTCGCGATTTCACAACCTTTGATGATTGGCGTCCATTTTAGATCGCCGAAACGCACGATCTTGTGTGCTTCCGCGCCAGCCTTCATTTCCTGGCTGTGAATCATCGCCGCGAATAGCAAAATTCCAATCAACGCAAGGCAAATACTTGCCAGTCGATTTTTTCTCATGAGCATCTCCTCCATCTAAACAGCTTGCGCAGACGATACTCCTCTCGCGACACGAGAGCAACACGCGAACAAGATTCTGAGCTGTCCAATGTGAATTCCGGATGGCTCTTCAGTCTTGACGTGAAGGAAACATCTGGAAGATGCCGCACACACTATTTCCAGAATCGGATACGCTACTCTTGGATGGAGTTCCTCCCCATCCGTCCCGTATTCCGTTTTTTCCGGGGTATCGGGTCCGCTGCGCCAGCGGAAGGCATTGAGGCATCGCTTTAGTGCCGCCTCACGATACGAGGCCAGCCCGCACTCTGCGTGCGCGCAGGAGGATTCCATGAAAATCGCTTTGACATTTCTTTTGGCGGCCGCACTTGTCTGCGCCGTCGCCCCCTCATCCTTTGCTGATCCGAATCACCAGGTGATGCAGGGTACACAGGTGTACCTTACTCTGCTCAGCAGAATTAACACCGCGGTCGCCAAGGATGGTGATCCATTCGTCGCGGTCCTTGCGGAGCCGGTCGTACTTGGCAATCAGATGCTGCTTCCTACGGGCACACGCGTCAACGGCATCATTGGCACCGTCGAGAGAGCGCGGCGGTTCTCGCTTTTTCGAGGACAGGCGTACATGAACCTCACTTTTCGGTCTATCGAAGTGGATAGCCGCTTGATTCCCGTGCAGATGAGCATCATCGCCATCGAGCAACCGCACGGACAGGCCGACGGAAAGCGCCGCAAAGACGTAAGGATTGAAGAAGGACAAGTTTTTACAGGAAAAACATGACATCAAGGGCGACGTGCTCGGCGCGACCATTGGCACCGGAGGCGGGGCGCTGATCGGCGTGGTGTTCAGCAACGTTGCGCGCGGCTTCGGTTTTGGCCTTGCCGGCAGCGCTGGCTACATCATGGTTCGCAAGGGCAAAGAGTTGGAATTGCCAGCCCAGACTGGAATGCTGATTCGCATGGACAACACCATCACCGTTCCTGTGACCAGCGCCGCAAACGCCAGCTACCCTGTCACACGCTGACGTACACCAAAAACACGAATGCGCCGCGCAAAAACACAAGCGTCTTTGCGCGGCGCATTCGCCGAACGGAATCTATTTTTTCGGGAAGTTGGGGTCTGCCTTCACTTCGTTGATCTGCTTGGTGTGCCGCTCGCTGTGGGCGGCGATGAGAAGAACAAACTCATACCCGTCCAGCTTACCCATCGGGCTGTCCAAGACGTGATCGCGAAGACCAGGGGTAGTTTTCAGAAAATCCTCGGTTGTCGCGCGGCTCTCCACAAAATGTTTGATGGAGCCTTCCGGTGAACCGAAGCGATTCGTGGGTACCAGCGGTTCCGGAGCCTGCAATTTATTTGTGCGATCGGGGACCATGGCCATCACCCCTTCGTCGGTTTTCTTCCAGTCGCGGGCCGCATCCCCCGCTGGCGCCATCATGACCTTCTCTTTGTCCAAGGTGCGTAGAAAATCCTCGGCTGCTGCTATGTGCTCCATCACTTGGCCTACGGACCAGCGGTCCGGCGCCGGTTTGAAGTTCCATTGAGCTTCTGACAAGCCTTTAGTGGCCTCCAGAACATTTTTCTTTGTCGTTTCGAGATACTGCAGCGCCTTGTCCTTCTCCGCCTGTGTCACTTCTTGTGCTGAAATTGTGGCCGCTGCCATCAAGAGCAACGCGATCAACACCCCTGCCAGGGACTTGGTTTTCATCTTTCTTCTCTCCTTAGTTCGATTGGTTAGGGAAAGGGAACACTCAACATAGCAAAATCCGGCTCCCGTGTCCTGTTTACCCGCGACTTAACTTCTTGTTGTTTGGACAGGTTCTCCTTGTGCAGAGGAATGTAGCAGTGGTTTCCGCATCCGTCCATCGCTGGAAGCCAAGAGGGAAGTGGTTCAGCTGATCTTGCCAGTGGTCTCCGGAGCCGCAGGATCTACGATGCCGGTTTTTCCAGGGACCATGCCCAACCCCGCTGCAACAGCGACGACCACCAGCAAGAGGACCACGGGATCGATAGGGTGCCGGTAGCGGAGATTCGGATGCGTGATGTAATAGAGCCAGGGAAACACAGCGGGATAGGCCGCCGCTGGTAGCGTGTACGGGCTGCGTCTGTAGAGCAAGACCGCAATTCCCAGCAGCGCTCCAACTGCCGCCAGCGTGTTGGACAGTAACAAGAAGCGAACCAACCAGGAATCCGTGGACAGAAAGTTTTGTACTGGGTCGGTAAGTCCGGTCCAGAAGGCCACAAATCGTTTGACGGTGAGCTCCAGGAAGATTCTCGGATGCGCGCGGATGAATTCCATTGCCTTGCGTTTTTCTTCATCCATGAACGCTGATTCGCCGATGCGAAAGTAACGAAGCAGCTCCCGTTCCTTGGTAATCCTGGGCGGCCAGACAAACTGCCGCGTCGCGTAGTTGTTGTTGTTGCCGATGTAAAGCTCGAGAGGAAAATTTGAGCGCAGCGGAACGAGGCGGTGAAAGACGACATAGTTCCGCACTGTCCAGGGAACGCAACAGGAGATCGCGATGACCGCTGCCAATACAGGACGCAGCGCAGGGAGCTTAGTTTCTCGTCCCACACGGTACATCACCCATAACAAAAGTATGGGGAATAGCGAGCCCAGGGAAGGGTTGGTCATCAGGGTGAATCCCCAGAGCAGTCCGTACGCGCACCAATTCTTTGTCCGCTGCGGAGAGTCCGTCAGTTTCAGCGTCGCCCACAAGAGCGTGGCCCCCAGCAGCGCCGCAAGACACGTGTCCCATACCCACTCGAATGGCATCATGACGGCATTGGGAAAAAGCGCCCAAAGCCAGGCGGCTCCGCAGGGGACACCGAGTCCGCCAAGCCGCTTTCCCGCGTGAAAGATGGGGATGCATACCGCGGATGAGAAAAGTGCGTTTAGGAAAACCACCGCGAAAAAGGAACCGGCGGTGAAGACTCCGAACACACGAAATATTCCTGCCACCAGCAGTGGATACACTGGGGTCAACCACGCTGTCGGTCCCGTTTCCCCACGAAACGGCGAGTTGAATCCTTTTCCCGTTGCCAGAGCGAACGCGATACTTCCCGTTTCTTGTGCGAACGGCACGCTTCCGATCGCTTCACGGGGCATCTGTCGCACTTGATACCAGGCGAATCCCAGCCGGGCTGCCAGCGCTACGAGCACGATCAAGAGGAGAGACGACGCAGCCTTCTTCAATGCCCTTTTCATCTTGTATTCCGGTCACAAGCAGAGAGCCATAGCCGAGGAGCCATTATCAGGGAGAGATAGCTGGCGCGTAAACTTTTCTGTGGATCTGAACGGTGAAAAAGTGAGCGCCGCATTCCGTGTGGGGGCGGTTGACGCGGCGCTCCATGGGTGTCTGGCAGGTAGCTAGAGGTTAGTTTGAGGAACTACAGTCGGTAGGCATCGTTTGGCGAATCCAATGCGCCATGCGGCGCTTCTCTTCGTTCGCCTAAATCTCCTGGAATTCTGAATCTCTTTGTTTACTGCTGCCATTAGTAGGTGCAGGGCGAGCGCCAAAGAATGATCGGCAAATCGACGCATTATCAGTAGTTTGCGTGATCTCTTTGATTGCCCTGGTGCATCAGGTCGGGAAAGTGATTCTGATTGGAACACTCTTGTTTTTGTAGAAGCTAATTCCAAGTCGTAGGTGGCGAGAGACCTTCAACAGAGTTAAAGGACTTGCGATTGTGAATTGCACAGCAAGGGGAGAACTCGAGTGGCTACGATGCGTTCAGGCCGTAGCGCCTCCGGATTTTACTTTTCTAGTTTCCACGCCATCGCGTTTCAGGTAGCGATACAGGCTGGTACGCCCGATTCCCAGAAATTGCGCGGCCTTCAAGCGGTTGCCCTGGCATAGGTCCAACACTCGCCGGATATGGACCTTGCGCACCTCTTCAAGCAACAGAGGTTTCCAATCGTCTTCATCCAAAGAACGCGCGCTGCGGTGCTGCAAGTGCTCCGGCAAGTCGGCTAGATCAATGAAGTCGCCTGCTGTTGTGATGCACGCGCTGGAGAGGACATTTTCCAGTTCACGCACGTTTCCGGGCCACGAATGTTGCAACAAGACGGTCTGGGCCCGGCGGGTCAAGCCGAAAATGTTCTTTCCGTAAGCCGCGTTATATTTTTTCAGTAGGTACTGCACCAACAATGGAATGTCCTCCAACCGTTCCGTCAGCGGGGGAATGCGAATCTGTATGGAGCTCAGACGGTAAAATAGATCTTCACGAAAACGTCCCGCTAACACCTCTGCACGCAAGTCCCGGTTAGTGGCGGCGATCATCCGCACATTGATCTGCCGGACTTCGGGAGAGCCGACTCGCTGAATCTCGCGATTTTGGATCACGCGCAGAAGCTTGGCCTGCATGGGCAGGGACGTTTCGCCGACTTCGTCCAAAAAAACGGTTCCGCCGTTGGCATATTCGAACAGTCCCGGCCGCGTATCCGTCGCGCCCGTGAACGCGCCGCGCACGTGCCCAAAGAGCTGGCTCTCCAGCAGAGTGTCTACCAGGGCCGAACAGTTGCACACCGCCAGCTTCTGCTGGCTGACCGGACTGATCTGATGGATGGCCCGGGCCACCAGCTCTTTTCCCGTTCCGGTCGCACCCACCAGCAAAACGTTGGTGTAATGACGCGCGACCTTGCGAGCAAAATCAAAAACCTCGAGCATTGCCGGGCCTTTACCGACGATCCCGTGAAATTCCAGGTCTTTCAGCAGTTGCTCTTCAAGTGCTCTGACGCGCCGCCGCTGGTCGTAAAGCGCAGCGACTTCATCCAGCGATTTTATCAAACGCACGCGGTCTATGGGCTTCGGCATGAAATCCGACGCTCCCCGGCGAATGGCTTCCAGGGCGGAATCCAGGGTGTAGTCTCCCGCCATCAGAACGATGTGCACGCCAGGATCACTGCGGAGCGCCCGATCGAGAAATTCATAGCCATCCATCCCAGGCATGTTCACGTCCACCAGCACCAACCGGCAACTGCCGCTCTTCACGAGTCGCAGCGCTTCTTCAGGATCTGACGTAGGGATCGGCTCGTAGCCGATTTCCACAATCGCCGCCGAAAGCATCTCAAGCTGCCCGGGATCATCATCCAGAATGCACGGCGTCAATGCCGACTTTGGAGCGGTGATTTCAACGGTCTTCGAAGAAGCGAATGCCACCATGCGGATGTTACTGGCATGCTGTGTGCCAATTGCCATGTGCTTTCGGTATTTTTTTTGGTTGCTCTGCCTGAGAAATCTTAAAGTATCGATTTCGGTTCAAAACTCTACTGAAAATACGGCTCTTATGATTTCTTCCAGGCCGCAATCCGCGGATTTCGAGGCAATTCGCTTCTCCGGGAGAGCTCGCCGCATGCGAATGGCGATTCGAATCCCGGGCTTTGCGCTGGTTTGGTGCGGAAATGGTGCTTAGCTTCCCAAACTGGCACAGCATCTGAAACAACCGGTCGGCACTTTCAGAAGTGGTTCCCGAGAAGGTAGTACGTGGCAATGGCTTTGATTGGTCCGTAGATGTAGCGAAAAGCAAAAATCCCCAGCAACAGGCCCACCATCGCATAGCTGTTTCCTCGAAGCCAATCCAGATAGCGTTGGGAACGTGTCTCACCCATAAAAAGCATGATGGCGGTGCTGCCGTCCAGCGGCGGAACCGGCAATAGATTGAACGTGCCGAGAAGCAGGTTCAGCGAGAAAAAAGCCCAGAGGATATTGCTCGCAAAATCCGGGTTTCCTGTCGCGGGGTTTACATGCAGCCAGTTCTGAGACCGTCCTACCCGCAGTGCTAGGGCCGCAATCAACATCAGCGAGTAGTTTGTTGCCGGACCGGCCAGAGCCATCCACGCAGCGCGGCGCGGATGCCGCCGCTCCCAGGCGGGATCGTAGGGCGCACTGGCCCACCCGATGAGCGACCCGTTGATGATCAGCGAGGCAATCGGAATGACGACCATGCCCCATGGTTCACGCTGAATATGCGGTACGGGATTGAGCGAGACCTGTCCACCAATAAACGCGGTATCGTCGCCGCCGATTTTGGCGGCCAAGGCGTGCGCCGCCTCGTGACAAGTGGTGGAGAAAAGAAAGGCGACGTACCAGATAAAACCCATGGCCAGCAGTTCAGGTGAGAGATCAGGCATGAAGTAACTCTTAGTTTCCTCCGCGTGAGTAGCGTAGATGGAGCGGCGCTGGTTTGCAAGTAAGAGGGAAATTGTGTTCGATTTCGGGTGTCGAGTGGAGGGTGAACAAAGATTCGTGGCTCGACGCGCAGATCTTGTCAAGTTTAGTGTGAGAGGCAAAACTTGAAATGCCACCGCTATTATTTTATCGCAAGTAAACGTTGCAGGTCGTTAAGCGATGAACTAAAATCCCGCCGGAGCCGGCATTCTGGCGGTCCCGCAAAAGCGAATTCGATACGGGAGCTTCCAAGAGCAAGTTCTCCATCCGGCCACTTCATCCGCATGCCGAAGGCGGACACCAGCGATGGCGTCCAAGGAACGGCCAATGAAATCAAAATCGGCTCTTCGGAAAAATCCACGTATCGCTCCTAGAGACGGCGGCGAGCTCCGTTCCAATTCCAAGGATGACTTTCTAGTTGTGGCCGTCGGCGCCGCGGCCGGGGGGATTGAGGCATGTAAGGAACTGGTGGAGTATTTGCCCAGTGATGCGGGGATGGCTTTTGTGGTGATTCAGCACCTTGATCCCAAACACGAAAGTATCCTTGCGGAATTGTTATCCAAGAAGACGGAGATGCGCGTTCAGGAAATAAAAGATGGGGCCGTGGTTGAGGCCAACCATGTTTACGTTATCCCGCCGAACGCCGCGCTTTCTATCTCCAATCGCATGTTGCAACTCGGGCCGCGCGAAGAGTCGCGCGGCATGCACATGCCCATTGATCACTTTATGCGCACGCTTGCCCAGGAGCGGGGCAATCGCGCTATCGGCGTGATCCTGTCCGGCTCCGGGAGCGACGGGACCCTTGGCATGGCGGAAATTCAGGCCCACGGCGGCGTCACCTTTGCGCAGGACGATGCATCAGCGAAATACAACAACATGCCGCGAAGCGCCGTTGCGGCGGGCTGCGTGGACCACGTACTCCCGCCGCGAGGGATTGCGCGCGAATTGGCACGGCTCGCCCGGCATCCTTACGTCGCTGGCGACCATTCCGCCGAAGCGGAGACCATTGTCTCTGCGGAAAACAGCGGCCTAAGCACGATTTTCCATCTGCTGCGCAGGTCCACCGGAGTGGATTTCACACACTACCGGCAAACCACCATCCTTCGCCGCATCCAGCGCCGCATGGTGGTGCAAAAAATCGACAAGCTCGAAGAATACGTCAAACACGTTCACACCAATCCGGCCGAGATCAAATCGCTGTATCAAGACATGTTGATCAACGTGACTAGTTTCTTCCGCAATGCGCACGTATTCGACGCCCTGAAATCGAAGGTGTTCCCTGCCATTCTGAAAAACCGAGCCCAAGGGAACAGCATTCGCATCTGGAATCCCGGCTGTGCTTCCGGAGAAGAGACCTATTCACTGGCGATCACCCTGCTCGAGACTCTAGGCGACAGGGCTATGCAAGTGCCGATTCAGTTTTTCGGAACGGACGTGAGCGAGTCCAGCATCGTCAAAGCTCGGAACGGGATATATACCGAAAATATTCAAGGGGACGTCTCCGCGGAGCGGCTGCGGATATTTTTCACCAAGACCGATCACGGCTACCGCATCAGTAAGAGCATTCGCGATATGTGCATTTTCGCGCAGCACAACGTCTTGAACGACCCACCGTTTTCGCAGATGGACTTGATCTGTTGCCGGAACCTGCTCATCTATCTTGAACCCATGCTGCAGAGTAAAGTCATCTCTCTCTTTCACTATGCTTCGCGGCCCACAGGCTACGTGGTTCTGGGAACTTCCGAAGGTGTGGGTGTGGCAACCCAATTGTTCAACGCGGAAGACCGCGCTCACAAGATTTTTGTCAAAAAGTCCACCTTGGCTCATCAGCCAGTCTCATTCTCCCTGAATCAGTCTGCGGAGCGGGACGTACATGCCCCGGTCGGAGTTCCTGCGAGATCGCCAGATTCCACCTGGAATTATGTAGAAGCCCAGAAGGAGTTTGACCGCCGGCTTCTCAGTCAATTCGCCCCGGCTACGGTGTTCGTGAATGAGGATTTGGAGATCATCCATACGCGGGGAAATGTAAACCGTTATCTAAAGCTCGCACCTGGACGCGCCAGCTTGAGCATTCTAAAAATGGTTCGAGAAGGTCTTCTTCTCGACCTGCGCAACGCCATCGGCCGGGCCAGGAAGGAGAACACTGCTGTCCGCAAACAAAACGTTCGAATCAAAAACGGAAATGGAGACAGCGGCGGATCACAGTCGTCTGATTCGACGCTGGTGGTGAACTTTGAAGTGATTCCGGTGAGCCTGGAGAATCTGACAGAACTGTATTTTATGATTGTCTTTCAGGAAACCGCAGCCTCGCCGGCTCACAAAGGCCCCTCTCGCCGGGGTCTGGCTGCGAAAGAATCGGAAGCATCGCTGGAAAGCGTCGCCAAGCTTGAGCGGGAACTGGCCGCGACCAAGGAGTATCTCCAATCGGTCATTGAAACCCAGGAAGCTACCAATGAGGAGCTGCAGTCCGCCAACGAGGAGATCCTTTCCAGCAACGAGGAACTGCAAAGCACCAATGAGGAACTCGAGACCGCCAAGGAGGAATTGCAGTCCACCAACGAGGAGTTGAGTACCGTCAATGACGAGCTCCGCAATCGCAACGTGGAGATCACCCAGGGTAGTGTGGATTTGGCGAATTTGTTTTCCAGCATAGATATTGCAGTGATCAATGTCGGAAGTGATTTCACCATCAGGGGAATCACTCCGCAGGCGCAAAAAGTTCTCGGGGTGATCCCCGGGGATATCGGCCGGCCGCTTGCGAATATCAACCCAACAATTGAAATCGCCGATTTCCAGGGATTGGTTTCACAGGTACTCAATGGTTTCAGTAAAGTCGAAAAAGAGCTTACGGACAGAATGGGTGCCCGTTATCTGCTCAGGATCCTCCCCTATTACTCCGCAGAAAAAAAGATTGACGGTGCGGTGATTACCATCGTTGACATTCCGCCTCTAAAAGCAAGGGTGGCTCCCTGAGAGGGAGCCGCTCGCCACGTATGGATTCGTCAAGCCCATAAGGGACCTTGAATATAAATTGAACGATAACGTATGATGCACATAGTTACGTGCGTGCATTTGAATAGTGTGCGCGAAGCAACCTATGCAAACTCGATTGGCATTCACGGCGGAACTCTGGGGAGATGCAGCCGTGGTCTGCCGGGCCATAGAGAATCGCGCCGGCCCGTGGTTGATCCGGAGTTTGGACTATTCGACAGCTGGACACACGCCAATTCATTCGCCGCAAGGTTGAACGAAGGCTTGGACTTAGACCCCGTCGAAGTCCGACAAATCATAACCAGTTCCATGCTGGCTACGACTTCGCTTTTGCGCTTGTTCCTGTCTTCGGCTACGGACCTCGCGTCGGGGGACGCACCGGTGCTCATTGCTGCAAACACTATCCAGGTGAAATTGGTGTTGGCGGAATTGAAACTTGCGCTTACGTTTTGCCGCCTCGCCCGCAAAGAGAATGCCAGCCACCGGAACGGCCGAATGCTGCGAAATGCCCGGAACGCGCTCTACACTGCCATGAACTCCTTGTGCCGTTTGAATTTCCGTTCTTGCGAGCTCGAGGAAATCTCGGCAAAAGTGGAAATGCTCGAAGCGGCTTTGCAGGACTTCCCTCCAGGGCAGTTAGGTCTGTATCGCAATCCCTGCCGCGATTCCCAGGAGATTGTTTTCGGGCGATAGATATTTCTGGGTTACACGCGCGCGGTTTTTCCAGCGCGTCCTGTCCAAAAGTCCGCCGTTCAACCCCCGACGCTGCTCATCTCGATTGAGAATGCCGAAGGGGTTCTCCGATTGCGATTGGAAATCAGAAAAGGCCGTTAGCAGAATCCTACGGCGTGCTCTGTTTGGGAAAAGCCTTTACACCGGATGGCGTAAATTCGAAGCGGATCAGCCACTCGCTCGGGACACTGTGGCCTCCCACTTCGGGTGATCCAAATTGCCAGCGGCGGGCGGCTTGCAATGCGAGGTCGGCAAAAAATTTGCTCGGGCCGGGCGAATCGAGCGTCGCTTCGGCGACGTTCCCCGTGGAATCGGCGTGAACGCGAACGGTGACGCGGACAACACCATGAATCGTTGCACGGGCCTTTTCGGAAACTTCCGGCAAAACTTGGTCGAGTACTTCGCCGTGCCCGGCCGAAGACCCGGAGGGCACCGGTGCGTTCGCGGACGGAAAAGTATCGGTTCGTACCGAAGCAGGGACAGGCGCGGTCACCGGCGAACTTTGTGGCTGCGGCGCCGGCTTTTTCTCAGCAACGACTTTCTGTGAGTTTTGTGGTGCCGATGGTGCGGCCGGTTTTGTCGCCGGCGAGTTTTCACGACTTGTTGGCGGCTCCACCGGTTTTGGTTGCGATGCCGCAGGTTGAGCGGCTGCTGCTGCCGCGGATGAAGAAGATTCCGCCCGATGCCCAAGGATTTTCGGAAGAATGATGATAGCCGCAATTACGAGCAAGGCCGTCCCAAGGGGAATCACGTAGTTGGGGAGGACAACAGTTTGCTTCGGTGAACTCATGGCTTCCGGACGTCGCGCCTGAACTTTTGGCGCGGGAGCATCCAGCTTTGGGACTTGCAACTTCGCAGCAGGCACAGCCGGAACACTGGAGAGCGGGACAGCCAGAGGAGAAACCGATTGCGCGGCGGCAGCGGCGACAGCAGCGGGGCTGAGGCGCGCCGCGATTTCCGAAATGCTCCACCGACGCTTAGGATCACGCAGGACCGCATGCCGCGCAATATCGAGAAAAGGCTGTGGAAGCGAATCCGGAATGAGCGGATCAACTTGATTCCCAGGCGGCAGCACAGGCGCCCTTTGGGTAAGAGTTTCGACCAGCGTTACGCCGAGAGACCAGACGTCCGCGGCGGCGGAAACCCGCGAGGTTGCGATCTCCGGAGCGTCGTAAACATCGAACTGGAGCGTTAACTTGCGGTTTTCACCGATCGAAAAAAGAGAATCTCCCGAGAGCTTGAGCTGATCAGCGACGGCGTGAATGTTGGAAGGTTTGATCCGCATATGAACGAAACCATTGCCGTGCAAATAACCGAGAACAGCGAGAACGGGTTCCAGCATTTCCCGGGTTTCGGAATCCGTGAGGGCGCGCTGGGGAAGAAACTGTGAGAGGTTCTCTTCGGCATACTCCATCACAACATAGAGGCGATCCCGGTTAGCCAACCGGCAGCGGCCGACGCCCAGGATGCGAAGTAGATTTGGATGAGCGAGTTGCATGACGCGGCGCCACAGGGAGAGTTGAAGTTCGGCGGCCGGGCCAGCAGGAATGAATTTGATTGCGGCCTTTTGAGATTGCGGATCCCCAAGCCGCGTCAGGAAAACGGCGGAGTGTTCCGTGCCGCCCAAGAACTGATGCAGCCGGAATTCGTTGTCAACAATCTGACCTTCGCACTGTATCCACACATCGCTCATATTGCACCTCCTGCCACGGACTTCCACGCCCCAGCCAATGGGGACACCCTCACTTGCGCGTCGCGCAACCATTGAAAAAAACACCACGGCGTCTGAAGCAGGGCTGGAACTTCTAGACTAGCAATTCGCAGGCGCCGGGGCCGGGCGCTCATCGTCCACATTCTGGCACGAAATAGCCCCCAAAGGGGAGATCGGTTCCTATTGGTTAGGGAGGAGCGATTGACCGGTGTCAGGGACTTTTTTTGGATGCATGCTCTTTGCTGCTGCCGCATAAATCAAAGCTTCGCAAGCGGAGATGCAGGCCCGCCGGAAGTCGCGAAAAATTTTCTTATGACTGTCAGCGGAATGCAGAAGCGAAGCCGTCCCATGCAGAAGTGCAACCAGCGCCAACGCGACTGGAGTATGACGATCGGGTTCACCGCCCAATTGAAGGGCGAGACGCCGCTTTAGGAATTCAAAAGACGGCATGTGTTCCTTGCGGGCAAAGGCGAAGGCCCAGTCTTCTGAGATCAAGCGGTAGTCATGTGGATGCGCGGTAAGAAAATCGAGAACACGGCGGCAAACCTGTGCAGGAGTACGTGAGGTTTTGATCGCCGCGAAAAGATTCAAACGAGCCCGGCGCCGCAGCAGGGAAAGCAGGTCGTCTTTGTTGGTAATACGCTCGTAGAGGGTTGGAGTTGTGGTGCCCGAGGCGCGTGCAACCGCGCGCATGGTAAGCGCTTGCTCTCCGCGCTTGCTCCACAGGTGGTATGCGGCGTCAAGAATACGGCCTTCCAGGCGAATGTCAGCTTTGCGAGGCATGCAGCGACCCTCTCACTTTCTCTTGCTTGGGATTATATCCTTTACATCGTTAAAGAAACAATGTATAAATAACGGGCTTTGGATGTCCCTCGCGGAGATCCCCAAAAACTTAGAAAGATCAGGGTGTAAGAAAGCAAGTCATGTTTCGATTTCAATACTGTGTGACCACCAAGGCCAGCCGCAAGCTTGCCTGGCAAGTTTTCTCCAATTGGCGCCGCTGGAACGATTTCGCAAATATCTATGGCGAAGTGAACTGGCGTGAAGGACAGCCCTGGGAGGCCGGAAGCCGCCTGGAGATTGAACTCCTGCAGCCCGTGAAAACCGTGGTGGACCATGTCATCACCAATTGCCAGCCCGCACACAAGGTGGGATGGATTGACCATTCCCTCGGCGTCGTCTTGGCCCAGTGGGTCAGCTTTGAAGAGCACGCTACAAAGGGGACACGTGTTCACACCTGGGGAGATATCGTTCATTCCGGCGTGAACATCGCTGGGCGCAGTGCCGAACAGCTGATCGCCAGCTTCACCGAAACGTGGTATGAGAATTTTCGATCGGTGTGCGACGGCCTCGCAGCCACTAGCGGCGATTGACAAGCAGAAAGACTGCGATAGGTTGATCGAGGCGCTGCTCCGAGTTCCAATTTGTTCCTCGAGCATCCTGAATCTGCTTCTAGAAAAGATTTACAAGTGCGATGCGGTCCCGGTCGACTCGAGTGTGCGCTTCCTCCCGTCGTTCTTCCGTTAAACAGAGCTGGGCACGCCAGCAAATCCCCGCGCAGTGACAAGGGACCAGGTGATAGTCCACCATCGCCTCGTTCCACTTTGGGACAGGTATCCCCTAACTTCCAGACTCTGCATATCCGCCGAACTGTGCCAAAACGCAAAACTATTGATTGCAAAAGAGTTGGCCTTTAGTCGAGTGCCCGTCGCTGGCGAGTTGCGTGCATATGCCACTTAGGGGTGTATGTAATGCGCGGAATACGATCAAGGCCCTCGCCATGCGCTCGGCATTCAGGGTGTGCGATGCTCCTCCTTTTGCTTGGTTGCAAATTGGCATGGGGACAACTCCCCGACTCTCAGAAATCTCCAGAGTCCTCACCGGGCGATTTGACGCAGGTGAGCATCGAAAACCTCATGAATTTGGAGGTGAGCTCGGCATCGAAAAAAGAGCAGACGGTTTCACGCACGGCAGCAGCGGTCTTCGTTATCACCGAGGAAGACATTCGCCGCTCGGGCATGACCACTTTGCCGGATGTACTGAGGATGGTTCCGGGCCTGGAAGTCGCACAAATTGATTCCAGCGATTGGGCGGTGAGTTCGCGGGGATTCAACGGGCGTTTCGCGGACCAACTTCTTGTGCTCATTGATGGCCGGAGTCTGTATTCGCCTGATTTTGCCGGTGTCTTCTGGCAAGCGCAAAACCTAATGCTGGAAGATATTGATCGTATTGAAGTGATCCGCGGTCCTGGCGCCACGCTTTGGGGCGCAAATCCAGTGACCGGCGTTATCAACATTCTTACTAAGAAAGCGAAGGATACTCAGGGTGGGCTCTTGGCCGCTAGAGGTGGAACGCATGAGCGTGGGTTCGTCGGCGGGCGCTATGGAATGTCCAGCGGAGACGATCTTTCTTACCGTTTCTACGGAAACTACTTTGACCGCGGCCAAACTCAGGACGCTGCCGGGCACGGCACTGGTGACAACTGGGGTGGCCTGCGAAGTGGCGTTCGCATTGACTGGCAACCCAAGTCGAGAGACTCGCTCACAGTCGAGGGGGACATCTATCGCGATGTGGACAATACGCAAACTCATGTGGCGAGTTTTACGCCTCCCTACAACACCACGCCGCTTATCCCTTCCACGTATATTGGTGGTGACATCCTCGGCCGATGGACGCACAGCTACTCTTCCCACTCTGAATTCTCGTTACAAATGTACTACGACAACTTTTCAAGAAACGACCTGGCCCTGAACGGAAATGTCCAGGTTTTCGATATTGATTTTCAGGACCGCCTCTCTCTTGGCACGCGCAATGATTTGATCTGGGGCGCAGGCTATCGCACAGTTACCGATTCTACTTCCACGTCCAGTCTCCTCTTTTTCGATCCCACTTCGCTGCGCACGAATCTCTCCAGTATCTTCGTCCAGGATGAAATCGCCATCATTGCCGGCCGGTTGTGGTTTACTCCGGGAATCAGGTTTGAGAGCACGCCTTATACCGGCTATCAAGCCGAACCCAGCGGGAAGCTGTTGTGGAGTATCACTGAAAATCAGTCCCTTTGGTTTTCCGTTGCTCAGGCAGAGCGGACACCGCAACGATCGGAACGAACACTGCACGATGTCACCGCGGTTTTTCCCGGCCAAGGAGGAACACTCACTTCGCTCGACCTATTTGGAAGCACCAGAGCGGGAGACGAAGACATGCTTGATTTCGAAGTGGGCTATCGAGCACAGCTAACGAAAGCAGTTTCCATCGATGTTTCTACCTTCTACGACCACTATAAGGATTTGCAGACCCTGGAGCCGGGTACGCCCTTTCCTTCGACAGATCCTATTTCCCACATAGTCGTTCCCACGTTTTACGCTAATGGAATGCATGGAACCGGGTATGGCGGCGAAATCTCGCTAGCATGGAAACCAATAAGTCGCTGGAAACTTGATGCAGGGTACTCATTCCTGCGTCAAGTTTTCCAACTCAATCCTGGCAGCCAGGACCCCGCCGCGCTCCTCACCGCGGGCGACAATCCCCGCAATCAATTCCAACTTCGCTCGCAGCTCAATCTTCCTCATCGGATCGAGTTCGACACTTCGGTCTACAGTATCGGCCAGCTTTTCGATCAGTCCATCCCGGCCTATACACGGCTCGATCTTCGCTTCGGTTGGCATATTGGTGAGTCCGCGGACTTCGATCTCATCGGGCAGAATCTGCTGGAGCCTCGCCATCTGGAGTTCTTGAACAATACCGGCATCGTTCCAACCTTCGCGACCCGCGGAGTCTTTGCCCGCCTGACACGGAGGTTCTCTCACTAGTCCTTCGTTCTGCGACTCCTCCATATGAAGACGCGATTGACAAGGATCGAGAAGCGCGGCGGCTCACGCCAGGTCATGGCGTGCTCCCTTATTCTTGCGCTGCTCTTGGTATTCCCTGACAAGCTCCCAGCCAATTCCACCGCTGAAGAGTATTCCCTCAAAGCAGCTTTTCTTTTCCACTTCGCACAGTTTGTGGAATGGCCAGAAGGATCATTCAAGGATGCCGCCAGTCCGCTGATCTATTGCACGCTCGGAGAAGATCCGTTTCACGGATCGTTGGACGCGGCACTCAGCGGAAAAGCAATCGGAGCAAGATCCTTTCGAGTGCTCCACTTAAGACAGTCGCAGGACATTCAAGGTTGCCACGCGTTGTTTTTTTCAATCGTGCAGAAAAAGATGAACGCGGCCATCGCGGCCGGTGGTGAGCAGAGCCCCGTCCTCACCGTGGGAGAGTCGGAACATTTTGCGCAAGAAGGCGGAATGATCGGTTTCGTGCTTGAAGATAACAAAATCCGATTCGAGATCAATCTTGAAGCCGCGCAGAAAGCAAACTTGAAAATCAGCTCTAGGTTGTTGGCTCTTGCGAAAAGCGTCATCGGCGGACAGAGAGGCACATAGCATGCTCTCCTTCAGGGATTCATCCATCCGGCACAAACTGAGCATGGTCATTTTCTGTACCAGCCTTCTTGGCCTCAGCATCGCCGGCCTGGCACTCGAAGTTTATGAAAGGGCCAGCTTTCGAACCGCCTTGATCGACGAGTTGAAAGCCCACGCCGACATGCTGGGTTTGAATACCGCGGCCTCCCTGGCTTTCAACGATCGGAAATCGGCGGAAGATTCGTTACGAGCGCTCCGGGTGGAACACCACATTCTGACGGCCTGCATCTTTGACCGCCAGGGCCGTATCTTTGCTGAATACCGTCGCGATGACGTCGGTGCGGGCTTCCGGCTTCCAGCTTGGAAAGGAGAATCCGCGCAGTTCGATCAGGAATCTCTTACTGTTTACCGCGACTTGAAATTGGACGGAGAAATAACAGGAAGAATTGCCATCGTCTCCGATTTCTCCGAACTTCAGGCCAAGATGAAGCGGTTCAGAGAAATTTCACTTTTTGTCTTGATCGCTTCCTTGCTGGCAACCGTGCTGGTTTCGCAGCGTTTAGTTCTTCTGATCACCGAGCCAATCCTGCAGCTTGCTGGCTTGGCCGAGAGAGTTTCCACCAAGAAAGACTACACGCTTCGCGCGGGCCTCGAAGGAAAGGATGAGTTCGGAAGGCTCGTCAGATCTTTCAACCACATGTTGGACGGTATCCAGCAACGCGACGCGGCCTTACAAAGCGCGAAGGAAGATCTGGAAGTTCGCGTTCTGGCTCGTACCGAAGAGCTGCAGACCGAGGTCAATGAGAGAACCAGAGCAGAGTTGCATCTGCAATTCTCTCTGAAGGAACTCAAAGATCTGGAGTCAGCGTTGGACCAGCACTGCATCGTGGCCCGCGCGGACCGGCGGGGAACCATTATTTTTGTGAATGACAAATTCTGCTCCATCTCAAAGTACAGCCGGGAAGAATTGATCGGGATGGACCATCGCATCGTCAATTCGGGATTTCACTCCAAGGAATTCGTCGAAGACCTGTGGCTTACCATAAAGAGCGGAAAGGTGTGGAAGGGGGAAATCAAGAACCACGCCAAAGACGGCAGCGTGTACTGGGTGGATACCACCATCGTGCCGTTTTGCGACGCCGACGGCAATCCTCGCCAGTACATCGCCATCCGTACGGATATCACCGAGATCAAGCGTGTCGAGGATGAAATGCGCGGTGCGAAAGAAACCGCGGAAGAAGCCAGCAGGGCCAAGAGCGAATTTCTAGCCAACATGAGTCATGAAATTCGCACGCCTCTGAACGGCATCATGGGAATGACGGATCTGGCCCTCGAAACGCAACTCTCACCGGAGCAACGCGAGTATCTGGAAACGGTCAAAATATCGGCCGACTCCTTGCTGACGGTCATCAACGACATTCTTGACTTCTCCAAAATTGAAGCGGGAAAGATCGATTTGGAAGCAATCGATTTCAACCTTCGCGATTGTTTGGAAATGAGTTTGAAAACCATGGCTTTGCGAGCCGACGAAAAAGGCCTGGAGCTCTTGTGCGAGGTGGCTCCTGAGGTGCCGGAACTCGTGCGGGGAGATTCCGGCAGGCTGCGTCAAGTCATCATCAACCTGACAGGGAACGCCATTAAATTCACCGACAAGGGCGAGGTAGCCGTAAAGGTTCAAGTCGAAACGGTCAGTGAGCACGACCACACTTTGCACTTTGTCGTGTCGGACTCCGGGATCGGGATTCCTCAGGAAAAACTGCAATCGATCTTCGATCCATTTTCCCAGGCGGATTCTTCCACCACGAGAAAATACGGGGGAACGGGCCTCGGGCTCACCATAACCAGCAGGCTCGTCGGCATGATGGGAGGAAAAATCTGGGTCGAAAGCGAACTCGGACGGGGCAGCCAATTTCATTTCACGGCACGCCTCGGAACTGCCGACGTGAAGATTATTGAAGTCGGCGAAATCGCTCCTCCCGAGATCCTTCGGGCCGCGAAGGTTCTCGTGGTGGACGATAACACGACGAACCGGCGAATCCTGGAAGGCATGCTGGGGCGTTGGGAGATGAAGTCGAGTTCGGCGCAAGATGGCAACGCAGCTCTTAAAATGTTGTCTGAAGCGCAAGATTTAGGAGAGCCCTTCGCGCTCATCTTGATGGATATGCACATGCCCAACATGGACGGATTCGAATTGATCGAAAAGATTCGGCATGGCCCGCACCCATCCACTGCCACGATCATGATGCTCACTTCTGCAGGCCATCGCGGCGATGCCGCGCGTTGCCAGGAGCTGGGTGTCGCTGCGTACTTGTTGAAGCCGATACGGCAATCCGAATTGCGCGAGGCCATTGCCCGCGTCCTTGGCGCGCGCGAACAAAAAGGCGCAATTCCCCTGATCAACCGCTATTCCTTGCAAGATGCGCGGGAGTCTTCGGCTTCTTTGCGCGTGCTGCTCGTGGAGGACAATCGAGTGAACCAGCGCTTGGCAACGCGGCTCCTGGAAAAAAGGGGTCATTCCGTTTCCTTGGCCAGTGACGGGCGTGAGGCGCTCGTTGTGCTGGAAAAAGAGAGCTTTGATCTGGTCCTGATGGATTTGCAGATGCCGGAGATGGATGGATTCGAAGCAACTACCGCGATTCGAAAAAACGAAAGGGGCACCGGCAATCACCTGCCGATTGTCGCTTTGACGGCCCATGCCATGAAGGGCGACCGGGAAAAATGCCTGGCGGCAGGAATGGATGGGTACCTTACCAAACCAATTCGGCCCCATGAACTCGATGAACTTCTGCATACATACGTCGTGCGGAAAGCGGCAGCATCCAAGGCGCTGGAAGGCGTTCTCACCAAGAAATAGCAAGCAGGCAGTCGATTCACTGGAACAGGTGCGACCGTTCGTACGAGCACGAAGAAATTGAGTCGTCAGGATTTTGAAGTGTTCTTCTTCGGGGCGGGAAGCGGACGGAGCAGTCTCTTGGGTCCGCTGACAAATGGATTACCGCGTTCGTAGAATCGCAGCAGTTGGTCAGCCGCGCGAGTAATGCCGATGCGCACCGTTTTTCCGATCGGACCGGTAGGCCGACTTATTTCGCCGAGCCAGAGCGGGCCGCTGCTGCAAAGATCGAGTCCGTCGTGCCGGCGATCGATTTGCAGAGCAGCGGCCAAGCGGCCCGGTCCACGGGTAAGATCGAGTAGTCGAGTCGTTTTGCGAATTCGCTGCATGAGCTCCACGCCTTCGAGCGGTTCCACGCCGCGGATGAGGACTGCCGCCGCGATTCCCTCTGGCTCGCTCACCACATTGAGCATGAAGTGCGCGCCATAGTTGAAGAAAACGTAAACGTGGCCGGGTGCGAGATACATCGATCGTATCCGCGGAGTCGGGCCGCGAAAATGATGCCCCGCGGGATCACCCGGCGGATAAGCTTCGGTCTCCACGATGCGTCCGCTCACGCGGCCATTTGGGAGTTCGTGGACGATGACCTTTCCAATGAGGAAGCGTGCAAGCTTCACAGTATTAGCGGGAAGATCCGAGCGGCGAAGTCGCCTGACGATGAATTTCTCCGGCATGCATTTTAGATCGCCGCGTGATTTAGGCATGGGTTCTTGATTGCGCGGAAACGGAATTGCCGCAAGCAGCCGCGGGAGAGTCTATCAGGAAATCTGTGGAAACTAAGGTGTGGAGGAATCAGGAGGCTCATTGTTGAACAGGCGTGCGAGCTCCGCGTGGTCAATCACCACAGCAGGGTCACGCTGGATGGCATCGAAGTATTTTTTCTGAAACGCATCGCCAGACTCCGTCGGAACAAACATCTTGCGGGCCAGGGCGATCGCGCTGCTGGTGTACTCCGGCGTGACAGGCTCCTTGGCAGCCAGAGTTTCATCAATGCGCACTACGAATTCGGAGATGTTGTGTAGCCATGCGAATTGCGCATGGTCGATGACCAGGCGAAACAGCTCGCCGGTGTTGACGTAACCGTGTTCGCGCTCGTATTCGCGGCGTTCCATGTCGAGAAGTGTCTTATGAACGCGGAGAAGCGTCAGGCGGAGGGAGAGAAGCTTCTCGCGAGCGGGGGAATCGTTGTTAGCGGGATACAGGTTTGAGCTTGGAGAATCCATTTTGAGTGATGCCTACATTCTCCAATACTTCGAGCGCATTTTCAAAACGATTGCACAAAGAGTCTTGAAGCAAGGTACTGACTACGCTTCACTCGTGATAGCGCTTTTCGCCCACCGGCAGCGCTATCGGCAATCGGTTGCCCTGCGGCGGCAGCGGGCAAGTCGAAAATGCCGTGTAGGCGCAAGGTGGATTTTCAAGGTGATTGAAATCGAGTACGAGTTCACCCGCCTTGTCGAGCCCATTGGATGGGAATCCGGTATAGAGAAAGCGGCAGGCGCCATAGGTGGTCGTAGCGCTCGTTGTGTCGCGAAGAATAAAGAAAAGCTTAGCCACCGCGGGATCTTCGAGAACCGGCTCCAGCCGGTATGTTTTTCCACCAAGCGTGAATTCCGCCACTCCAGGCACCGGCTGATCGTAGCTTGTACCCACGAGCGTGGCGAGCGTGATGGTTTTGTTTGGCGAATAGGGAATCCATTTGGCAGTTACGCGATACGAGAAATCCGGTGCATACCAACGGAGGCCATGGAATCCGGTGATTGCCGGAGAATGAGCGTCCTTAATGCGCAGGGCGAAGCGCGCCTCCCGGCGAATCACGTACATGTTGAAAGCTCCGATGGTGACGCGAGGCGAATCTTTGTCCTTGTTGCCCACGGCATGGAGGGGCTGTGGTTTTGCCGGAGCGCCCGCGACCAGCAAGTCTGGCGGAAATCCCTCCGCGGGGGGATTCAGCGTAACCGTTTCCCCTTCGATGTGAAAAACGGCCAGATGCGCTGGGCCGTCAGCAAGATGGATCTTGTTGTCTGCGGCAGACCCTACGGATGTGTCGCCTGGTTCAAACCATTCGAGCGCAATGAGAGATAGCCAGCCATCAGGCTTCAAAAGATCCGCGGTGTGTGTCTCGCGCCAGGCAGTGTTCTCCCTTAATAAGGAACGATCTTGGGCAATTGAAAGCAACGAGAGCATCGCGCACGTGAGTATGAGCGCGCCTGCTTTGGCGAAAAGGTTCTTGGATTGCATGCGGAATTATAGCTCGGGATAACATCAAGGCAAGGCCGCAATTGTTTCGCGTAAAAATCTGTTGGGCGATCTCCAACGGAGTAATGGTGCAAGGCAAACAACAACCCTGCTACGCCACTTACGAAACAGGCGGGGAGAAGTGTATGATTTCGTGTGTCTGGCCCGCCGGAGGGTTGGCCTCGCGTTGAACTATATCGCTCCTATTTCCTCGACCGTTTCGAATTTCCAATCACAGTTTTCGTTTTTGGCATCGGAGGCAGCTGAATGATTGTCGGTGTGCCCAAAGAGAGCTTTCCCGGAGAGCGCCGCGTCGCGCTGGTGCCCGCTGCCATTGCGAATCTTGCGAAAGCGGGCTTGCAAGTTGTTGTCGAGACCGGAGCGGGAATCGGCGCAGGCTATCCGGACGCCGACTATGCCGCCAAAGGCGCGAAAATCGTCTCCGACCGCGCCGAAGTGTTCAGCTCTGCCGACGTTGTTCTCCAGATTCTCTGCTACGGTTCGAACGACAAAACCGGAAAAGCCGACGTCCCCCTCTTTCGTAGCGGTCAGGTCCTGATTGGATTCCTACGCCCCCTCGGCTCCATCGAAACCATCCGTGAAATTGCCGCCAAGGGTGTGACCTCATTTTCAGTGGAGTTGATGCCGCGTACGACGCGCGCACAGAGCATGGACGTGCTCTCTTCCATGGCCACCATCTGCGGCTACAAAGCCGTTGTTCTTGCGGCGGATACTTCGCCCCGCATTTTCCCCATGCTCACGACAGCTGCGGGAACGATCACTCCGGGCCGTGTTTTTGTAATCGGAGCAGGCGTGGCCGGTTTGCAGGCGATTGCCACTGCGCGCCGTCTTGGCGCCGTGGCTTCGGCCTATGACCTTCGGCCTGCTGCCAAAGAACAGGTACAAAGCCTTGGCGGACGCTTTGTCGAACTTCCCATCGAAGCCAAAGACGCCGAAGACGCGCGTGGCTATGCGCGCGCCCAAGATGAAACGTTCTATAAACGCCAGCGCGAACTCTTGGGAAAAGTCGTGGCTGAAAGTGATGTGGTTATCAGCGCCGCGGTCATCCCAGGAAAAAAGCCGCCAATCCTCGTGACTAAGGAAATGGTCGCCAGCATGGCACCCGGTTCCGTAATTGTCGATCTCGCCGGCGAACGTGGCGGAAATTGCGAGTTGACGCGCCCCGGAGAAATCATCGTTGAACACGGAGTGACCATCATCGGTTGGTTCAATCTCGCTAGCACCGTCCCGTATCACGCCAGCCAGATGTACGCGCGCAACGTCAGTTCCTTTCTTCTTAACCTCGTCAAGGATGGAAAGCTCCAGCTGAACATGGATGATGAAATCGTCCGCGAGACGATGCTCACTCGTAGTGGGGAAGTCGTCAACGCGCGAGTGCGCGAATTCTTTTCGCTGCCAGCCTTGCCTGGTGAATCGAAGGAGGTGGCGAAGTCATGAAGCTGGATCTTCTTACCAGTCTCTACGTGTTCATGCTGGCGGCATTTATCGGCTTTGAAGTCATCCGCCGCGTTTCTCCTCTTCTGCACACGCCGCTCATGTCTCTCACCAATGCCCTCGACGCCATCGCCGTCGTCGGCGCCATCCTGCTGGCCGGTGAATTCCACGCGCACGGCGCCATGCTCGCTAAAGTTCTCGGGACCATCGCCATCGTCGCCGCCACCAGCAACATCGTAGGCGGCTTCTTGATCACCGATCGCATGCTCAAAATGTTCAAAGCCAGCGGGCCAAAGAAACCATGATCAACATGCCCGGCTTGGAAACCATCATCGAAATCACTTATCTGATCGCCACGGCGCTTTTCATTCTCGCGCTTAAGTGGCTGAGCTCTCCCACAACTGCGCGCCGTGGAGTCTTCGCCGGTGAGCTGGGCATGCTCCTTGCCATTGCCGGCACCTTACTCCACCACGGCATCGTCGAATACAAATGGGTTTTCATCGCCCTCGTGCTCGGCACCATCATCGGCGTTCCGCTAGGCAACGTCGCAATGACCGCCGTTCCACAGCGAACGGCCCTGAGCCACGCTTTTGGCGCGCTCTGCGTCACGCTCGTCGGCACTGCCGAATTTTATTTGCGCACTCCCGATGTGCCGCGCTTCATGATGGGCGTTCTCTCGCTCGAGGTGATCCTCGGCTCGCTCACTTTCACAGGCAGCTTGATGGCTGCAGGCAAACTGCAGGAAGTCCTACCCCAGCGGCCCATCACATATAAAGGACAGAACATCGTCAACCTCGGTCTCCTGGGCGTGGCTATCGTTGTTGCCGGCATGCTGGTAGCGCACCCGGAAAAAACTTATCTTTTCCCGCTAATCGTCGGAATCCCACTGCTCTTCGGCGTGATGATGATTGTTCCCATCGGTGGCGCCGACATGCCCACCGTAATCTCGTTGCTGAATTCCTACGCCGGACTATCTGCCGCGGCAATGGGTTTTGTGCTGGACAGCAAGCTCCTGATTATTGCCGGCGCCTTGGATGGCGCCTCCGGCCTGATCCTCTCCGTCAACATGTCCAAGGCCATGAATCGCTCGTTCTCCAACGTCCTCTTCGGTGCTTTCGGCCAGGAGCAGACTACTGCTGGCGGCAAGCAGGAGGCGCGTCCCGTGCGCAGCGCCACCCCAGAAGAAGCAGCCGCGATTCTGGCCGCCGCAAATAAAGTTGTCATTGTTCCAGGCTATGGAATGGCCGTCGCGCAAGCCCAGCATAAAGTCCGCGAACTCTACGATGCCCTTACCAAGCGCGGTGTGGACGTAAAATTTGGAATTCACCCTGTAGCCGGCCGCATGCCCGGCCACATGAATGTTCTGCTCGCCGAAGCTGACATCCCTTACGACAAGCTTCTCGACATGGACGAAATCAACGGCGATTTCCCGCAGACCGACGTCGCCCTGGTCATCGGAGCGAACGACGTCACCAATCCTGCCGCACGCACCGACGCCAGCAGCCCCATCTTCGGCATGCCGGTCCTCGATGTGGACAAAGCCCGCACGGTAATGGTCATCAAGCGCAGCATGGCCGCCGGCTTTGCCGGAATCGACAACCCGCTCTACTATCTCGATCGCACCCTCATGCTCTTCGGCGACGCCAAATCCTTCGTCGGTTCTATCGTTCGCGAACTCGCCGGCGGCCACGAGTAATTCCATTCCTGCCGAATTTATTCGTAGCGCAGGGCCACAAGTGGATCAACACGCATCGCGCGTCGAGCGGGCAAATAGCAAGCCAGGAGCGCCACGGCAAGTAGTCCGAGCGGAATGGCGATGAAGGTCTGAGGATCGCGCGGGCTAATTCCAAACAAAAGATGTGACATGTAACGTGTCACCGCGAACGACGCGGCAATCCCGAGCGTCCCCCCTATAAGCGCAAGCCGCATGCCCTGGCTGAGAATGAGCCACAGAATATTGCGATGCTGCGCGCCGAGTGCCACTCGAATGCCAATTTCGTTTGTCCGCTGGGTAATGGCATAGGACATCACCCCGTAAATTCCGACCACTGCAAGCGCCAGGGCCACGGCCGCGAAAATTCCGAGCAGCGTCAGATTGAATCTTTGGTGGTCAAGCGAAGCGGCGAGGACATCGCTCATGGTGAATACTTGCGTTAATGGAAGCTGATTGTCGATGGCCCAAATCTGTTGCTTCGCTTGCGCAAGAAGGATCCCCGGAGAAGCATCGCCACGCAACGCCACGTACATCCAGCGCTTCCACTGCTGCGCGGTTTGCGAATAGAGGTCATAAACGGCGGGCTCTTCCGGTTCGCCGGGGCCGAAATGCTTGATGTCACCCACAATCCCGACGATAGTCATCCAATCCGGGGGATCCGAGCGTGCCCAATCGATGCGCGTCCCGATGGCGTCTTGTCCTGGAAAATATTGCGCCACGAACGCGCGATTGACGACGGCTACATGCAAACTTCCAGTGCGATCTTGTCCGCCAAAATCACGGCCTACGAGAAGCGGGATTCCCATGACATGAAAATAGTCGCCCGCCACCGTGCGCGTTTGTACCTCAGGTTCGCTCCCGGCAGAAACGCGTGGACGGCCTTCGATCACAAAATTGTGAGTGATAAAGTCTCCGCTCATCGGGAGCTCGCTGACCAGCGCGGCTTGTACGCCCGGAACAGAGTCAAGACCATCGAGTAATTCTCCGTGGAACTGCCGCTGTTTGTCTTGTTCCCGATAGCGGGCTTCAGGAAGCTCGAGGCGCATGGTGAGGAGATTGTCTGTTCGAAAGCCAGGATCAACACGATTCAAAAGTGTGAAGCTGCGGATCATTAGGCCGGCGCTGATCAAAAGTATCAGCGCGAGCGCTATCTCCGAAACGACCAATAATTTGCGTACACCATGCCCGGAAGCCCCGCCCGCGGTCGTGCGCGCATCTTCTTTCAATTTGGCGCCGACACCGAACAATGTAGCGTTGAGCGCCGGGACCAATCCGAACGCGATGCCCGTAAGCAGCGAAACGGCGAAAGTAAAACCGAGAACCGGTGCGTCGATCGAGGTATCGGCAATCCGAGGAAGACCCGCAGGCTTCAGCGTCATCAATAAACGCACGCCCACGCCAGCCAGAGACAAGCCGGCAGCGCCGCCAGCAAGAGAAAGAAAAACACTCTCGGTCAGCATTTGACGAATAAGGCGCCCGGCAGGTGCGCCCAGCGCGGTCCGAATCGCGATTTCCCGCTGGCGTGTTGCGGAACGAGCCAGTTGCAGGCTGGCGAAATTAACGCAAGCAATCAACAGAACCAGACCAACCGCAGCGAATAGCACCAGCAATTCGGCGCGCACGTCACCCACGATCGCCTCGCGCAAGGGAAGCAGCCGGCGATGACGATCCTTATTCTCTTCGGGATATTGCGACGCAAGCCATTGGTCCACGTTTTCCAACTCGGCATTTGTTTGTGCGATTGGAATTCCATCCTTCACGCGGAAATAAGTTTTCAGGAAATGCACGCCGCGAAATTTTGCAGCCACCGGATTTCCCACGCGCAAGGAAGCAAGAACGTCCACGGGCCTTCCTGGAAGCCAAAAGTCACGCGACAAAATGCCGATGACGGTGTAAGCGTTTCCACTGAGGTGGATGGACTTGCCGAGAATGGCGGGATCTGCGCCGAAAGTGCGCGTCCAAAATCCGTTCGTGAGCACTACCAGTCCCGGGCCGCCATAGCTGTCCTCCGCGGCCGTGAACATTCGGCCCATCGCAGTTTGAAAGCCCAGCGCGCTGATGAGATCGGCGTTGCAAAGACCGGCCGAGACTTGGACCGGCTCACCTTCGCCCGTAAGGTTGAGCGAATGTACGGCTATGCCTCCAATGGCACTGAAGGAATGCGTGCGTTTTTGAATGTCTTCTAGGTCAGGAAGCGACTGGTTCGACCGCAGCGTGAAGAGCTGTTCGGAATTTGGATATGGCAGGGAGCGAAGCAGTACAGCATTGACCACGCTGAAGATCGCGGCATTCGCACCGATCCCGAGCGCAAGAGTGAGTATGGCAGTGGCTGCAAAGCCAGGTGCTTTTCGCAGCGTGCGCACAGTGAACCGGATATCCTGAATAAAATCTTCCAGGAGGCTAACGCGGCGGGCGTCCCGGCATTCTTCTTTCCGGAGCTCAAGGCCGTCAATGTCGCGGAGCGCTTTGCGGCGGGCCTCTTCGAGCGTCAAGCCAGTTGCGGCGTACTGCCGTGTTTTTTGTTCGAGGTGAAACTGCATCTCGTCATCGAGTTCCTGCTCGACGGCGTCACGCCGGAACAAAGATCTCAAGCGAAGAGGAATGGAGTAAATCCAGCGTTCGAATCGCAAGTCACACCTCCTCAATTCGAATCACGTGCGAAATTGCGGCGGAGAGCCGGTTCCAATTTTCAGTTTCGCGCTCCATCTGGCGGCGCCCCAGCCGCGTGAGCGAATAGTATTTGGCGCGGCGATTGTTTTCACTTGCTCGCCACTCGGCTTTGATCCAGCCTTCCTGTTCGAGTTTGTGCAGCGCGGGATAGAGGGATCCGTCGCTCACTTGCAGTACATCTCCAGACACTTGCTTCAGCCGGATGCTGATGGCAAACCCATTGAGCGGTTCTAGCGCCAGAATTTTCAGGAGCAGCAGATCGAGCGTGCCTTGCACGAGATCGGAAGGTTTGGACACTTAGTGAGGCTCCCTTCGGTAACCGAGAGGAGCATACTGCGCTTCCCCTCGGTAAGCAAGGGGAAACAGATATCTATAGTCTGGACTCCTCTTATTCGTAACGCAGCGCCACGATCGGATCGACACGCATCGCCCGGCGGGCAGGAATGGCACACGCCACCAGCGCGACCACCAGCAGGAGAATCGCGACACCCAGAAACGTCATCCAGTCGCCCGGAGTGACTCCGTAAAGCAAACTTCTCAATAGCCGCGTCAGTGCCAGTCCCGCAACTACCCCGATGCCCACGCCGGCAAGAGTGGCGCGAATTCCCTGGCGAAGCACCATTCGCAGTACGTCGCGACGCTGCGCGCCTAGCGCAACGCGGATGCCAATTTCACGAGTCCGCTGCAGCACCATGTGGGAAATCAAACCGTACAAACCAACCACCGCAAGAATCAACGCCAGCGCCGCAAAGCATCCAATGAGGTACGAAGGATATCGCCGCAGGAAAACCGAAGGAGATTGATTAGCAACTTCTTCGAGCGATTGCGGCTGGATCATCGGAAGCTGTGGATCCATTGCTTGCAAAGCGGCGCGGGCAGCCCCGACGAATGCCACCGGCTCTCCCGCCGTGCGCACTATATAGTTCAAGAATGTAGAGGGCCCCTGATCATTCGCTGTGTATATGATTGCAGGCGGCGGCGCAGCCAGATCGATCGACGCCGTATCCCCGGCCACACCCACGATTTGCAAGAAAGGATTTTGTGCGCTGTATGTAAAACGGATCCGTTTCCCGATGGGATTTTCGTTGGATAGATACGCTTTCACAAAAGCACGGCTCACTACCACTTTCCCGGGAGTATCGTTGGAATCGCTCGCATCAAAAAATCGTCCATCAACCAATGGAATCTTCAACGAGGAATAATAGCCTGTGCTGACGGGCATTATCTGGCATTCATCTTCCTGCCCGATTGCCATTGGGTGGCCCTCAATCACGAATCGGATGGTTCCCCTCCCGCCACTCACGGGAATAGCCGATGCCTGTCCAACGTCCAGCACACCGGGCAATGCGCGCAGCTGTTCCGTGAATTCATGATCAAATCGCAAGGCAGCTGCGCTGAAGTAGGGAGGAGTCTTGTCGCTGGGATAAGCAGAGTCCGGCAAGTTCACGGAAAACGTCAGAACGTTATGAAGGTTAAAGCCTGGATCTTGTCCTAGCAGTGCGTGCAGGCTCTTCAACAACAGCCCGGCCCCAACCAGCAGCACCAGGGAAATTGAAATTTCAGCGATGACTAGGGTATTGCGAAGCCGTGCGTGCCCCGCACTCGTCCCTCCGCGCGATTCGTCTTTCAACACGTCGTTCACCGAACTGTGCGACGCCTCTAGCCCCGGCGCCAAACCGAACAGAATTCCCGTGAGCACGGTGATTCCACAAAGAAACAAAAGAACCGGAAGATTGATCCCCGCCTCTCGAAGATACGGCATCGCCTGCAACTGAGATTCAGGAATCGCCGCCACAAGCAAATTGACTCCCCACAGCGCGCCGACGAGCCCTACTGCCGCCCCGATAGCCGACAACAAAAGACTCTCTGTCAGCAATTGCCAGAGCAGGCTTGCGCGGCTCGCTCCCAGCGCGGTGCGCACTGCAAACTCCTTGCGCCTTCCGATCGAGCGAGTCATCAGCAAATTCGCTACGTTCGCGCACGTGATGAGCAGCACAAAACCTACCGCTCCCAGCAGAATAAAAAGGATAGGCCGAACCTTCCCGACAATTTTGTCGGACAGACTTTCCATCACAAAAAAGGTTGCACCGTTTTCTTTCGGATATTCTCGCGAGAGCTGCGCGTTGATGTTCTGCATTTCCGCGCGGACCTGATCGAGAGAAACGCCCGGCGCGATCCGCCCAAAAACACTTAACCACCTCAGACTCCGCCGCGTGATGGGATCTCCGCTCTGGTGAATGGGAACCCAAATCGGCACGGAGCTGGCCGGCGCAAACTCAAATCCACGTGGGAGCACCCCCACGACCGTTACCGGTTTGCCGTCCATGTGTACGACGCGCCCGATGACGTTCGAATCGGCGCCAAACTCCGTCCGCCAAAAGCTGTCCGTGATAATCGTTACGTGAGGGCCATCCGGATCCATCTCCTCCTCAAGGAAATCACGCCCTAGCGCGGGTTTAACGCCCAGCGTAGAGAAAAAACTCGGAGTCACCTGCGCGGCAAAAATGTTCTTGGGTTCCCCGTTGGCTGCAAATGCAAAAGCGTCGCCACTGTAGCCAGCGAACTCCTGGACGCTTTTCGACGTGTGCTTCCAATCCAAGTAGTCTGGGTAAGACGTCTGTGCGCCCTCCGTGCCGGTATCAAATTGGTTTCGTGATTCGCCCAAGTGAAACAGCTTGCCTGGCTCGCGATAAGGCAGCGGGCGAAGGAGCGCCGAATAAACCACCGAGAAAATGGCCGTATTCGCGCCAATTCCCAAGGCCAGCGTCAGGACGACAACCAGCGCAAAGCCCGGGCTCTTGCTGAAAGCGCGAACGGCAAAGCGTAAGTTCTGCTTCAATGACCCCATCGTGAGACCTCCGAACATAAGTACACTGCAGGGGCAAGTCGCGGACCACCCTCCGCTTAGTTACCTCGCTGAGCAGGAAAGACTTAGTTCAACAGCGTCGGCGGGTGGGTCCAAGTCTGTGCCCGCTAATGGGAAAGAGAGAGCGGATTCGGACACTCGGAGCGCCTGCGTGTAAGCCATTGCGTTTCTGTTCAGCGGCAATTCGAATTTCCAATTTCCCGCATCATTTCCTTGCGTTTGCGTTGGATCCGCAAATGGTGTGACCTTGTTCCCGCGCAGTAACAACAATCTCAGTGAACACCAGGCTCTTCCATGTTGTACGGGCCCTGCTTTCGTGTTAATAGAACCCTATGGCCCTAGCATCCCCCAACGGGCATCTCTTCTCAGGAGAATCAAATGAACGATAACAACACTCTTCTCCGCGGTTCTCGCCGCACGTTTCTGCAATTGTCTGCCGCCGCAACCGCCGCCGCAGCCATGCGCATTGCCACTGAGCCTTTGCTCGCCGCTGCTGCAGAGCGCCCGCCTTTTCCCGCCGGCGCAGTGGTCATCAACGCCAACGAAAATCCTATGGGACCTTGCGACGCCGCGCGAAAAGCCGTCGCGGATATGGCTCCGCAAGGCGGCCGCTATTCCATGTGGCTTTCTGAAGAGCTAACAAAAATCATCGCCGAATCTGAAGGCGTAAAGCCGGAATACGTTCGCCTCTTCCCTGGCTCCAGCGAACCCCTGCATTTCGCCGTGCTCTCCTTCACTTCGCCTACAAAAAGCTACGTCACGGCCGATCCCGGTTACGAAGCCGGAACGCACGCCACGAAATTCTCCGGAGCGCGCGTTGTCAAAGTCCCGCTCTCAAAAACATATTCGCACGATGCGAAGGCCATGATCGCCGCTGCCCCCGATGCCGGACTCTTCTACGTCTGTAGCCCCAATAATCCCACCGGCACCGTGACCGCGCATTCTGAAATCGAGCAGCTCGTCGCCAATAAGCCAAAAGGCTCCATCGTCCTGGTGGACGAAGCCTACATTCATTTTTCCGATGGCAGCAGCGCCGTTGATCTAGTCAAAGCCGGCCAGGACGTCATCGTCCTACGAACTTTTTCTAAAATTTATGGAATGGCGGGACTCCGCTGTGGTTTTGCCATCGCGCGTCCCGAGCTCGTTGAAAAGCTCGCGGCCTATGGTGGCTGGGGCGCCATGCCCATCACCGCTGTTGCCGCAGCTACCGCCAGCCTCAAGCACGAAGGCCTGGTCGCTGACCGCAAACGCGCCAACGCTGGCATCCGCCAAAAAACCTTCGATTGGCTCAACACCCAGGGCTATTCTTTCGTGCCCTCGGAGTCCAACTGTTTCATGCTGGATACCAAGCGACCCGCAAAACAAGTCATTGATGCCATGGCTGCCCGCAATGTCTTCATCGGACGCATCTGGCCCGTTTGGCCTACCTACACACGCATCACCATCGGCACCCAGCCCGAAATGGACGCCTTCCGTGAAGCCTTCGCGCTCGTCATGAAAAACGCAACCACCACCGGCTACGCCCCTTCGTCCAGCAAACATCGTCTCCACCAGGACGGCCAGTCCTGGCCCACCATTTCTACCTGAGTTCAAACAGACTCGGCTCGGCCTTCATAGTTACTCGGACAGTACACCCTGATCATGTTGTAGAGCATGAACGCGAAGCATAGTGTTCGAATTATGGTGATCAACCTGTGAACACTATCTGTTTCATATCCAATTCGCGCGTGCCTAAATGAAAAGAATCCATTTCCCCAAGCTGAGCAAGCTGTTCGAAGTAATGGAAATCAGAGGGGTAAAGGTTTATGTCCACTGGTCAGTACTTCTCATTGGGGCAATTATCCTACTCGGCGCGATTGAGGAACCGTTACCTGCTTTCATAGTGGTGGCTTCCTACTACGGCGTGATTCTTCTCCACGAGTGCGGCCACATGATCGCTGCACAACGGAAAGGGTGCGCGGTGTTGTCGATAGAGCTCTACCCAATCTGGGGAATTACTCGCTTCGCTCAGCCCTACTCCAGATATGACGACTGCATAATCGCGTGGGCTGGTGTCGTGGCGCAGGCGCTCGTGGGAGTGCCGCTTGTGATTTGGGTTAAGCTCTTCGGCTTTACTCAGTTTCAGTCGATAAATGCCGCGATGGCGATCTTCGGTTTCTTCAGTTTAAGCGTTGCCGTCATGAATTTACTTCCAATCCGGCCGCTCGACGGCGCGATTGCCCTGGGGTCTTCTCCCGGCACTCTTGAAGCACCGGACTTCGCGCCCAACCAAACGCGAGCCCGGCTGGCGATCTTGGCGGTAAAGCTAGTCGTGAGAGGGCGCTCAATCCGGCGGATGCTTCCGGTTACTCTAAGTCGTTCGTTTCCACAATTCCATTCGATTTTTAACAACTAACAGCAAATGTACGAAACCGACTACTGAAAACTGGCAACCTCTTTTACGCCGGATCGAACTCTGCGTGTCGAATCATCTCTTCACTCACTCTTCGCGCTTCGCGCAGCGTCGCCGTTTGGGCCTCATCGTTTTTTGCATTCTCGCGCAGCAAACGCCCCAACTCCTCATCAAACAAATTGCCAACCAATCCTGCCGTGTGAATCACCGGCGCGCCACCCTCATCTACGACTTGCACTTTCTCTGAGTGCTTCATCCGTTGCGCAATCATCAGTCGGTAGATCCGATCGGTCGCTAGGTCTTCCATGTAGCCATCCAAAAGACTCGCACCCTTCCCGTTTAGAACGCCGTTGCGATAGCGAATCACCGTTCGAACCGCCGCCCGCGTTCCCGCGAGCGTCCGCTTGCCCACTCCCGCAGGCACCGGTCGAAGATTCGGCCGCGTATTCGCGTTTGCAGGCCGCGCCTCCCCTTGATTCGGAGCAGGGAATTGGCTCACCGCAATCTCATTCTGGTCGAAATGCCCCGTCCATGCTCCATCCATCAGCGAATTCGCCTCATTTTTCTTGTCTTCCGCCAGGGCCTTGAGCGCACGCGCATTCAACTCAGCATCTTCACGGCTTGGAAAGAGTGCGGTCATCCCGCCGATCGCCAGCAATCCATGCTTGTGGCAAATCTCCGGAATCAGATTTCGCAAATTCTGAAAGAACGCCACATTGTGCGGAATCGTGTTGCGGTCCGGCAGTACCCACTCCGGATTCTCCAGATTGAAATGAATCAAGCTGGCCATGTAATCCCACCGCCCAAGATTCAGGCCCACGATGTGATCGCGAAGGTTCCACGCAAACTCTTCCATCTGAAAAGCCAGCGGATGCGACTCCACCAGCGCCATGCACTTGATGGCATTTGCGGGCAGGCCCTTCAGCTGCGCAATGATCTGGAACAGATCGCGCCACCACAGAGCCTCATCGGCCGATTCCGATTTCGGAATATAGATGCACAGCGGATGCTTCAACGCGCTGAAGTCCACTTGATAAGCGACCATCGCCACGTCGAAAAGTGAGGCTGGCAGCAATTCCCCAGGCAGAACTCCAGCCTGGTGGATGTGCAATCCGCGCGCTCGCGTGAAGATTACCGTCTTACTCGCATTAATCCCGACTGTCTTGTCCCGCTTGCGATCAAAATATGTGAGTTGCCCAACCAGCGCCTCGAGAATATTTTTGATTCCGCGCGAGTTGTTCTCCCAGGCATTCGCGGTGGAATCTTCCAGATCGAGCATCACTCCCGGAGCGCCCGAATTGAGCATCTTCACAACCAAGTCGCCATCATCAGCAGGCCCGGTCATCTGATTTCGCTGGTCCGCACACCACGCCGGAAGCTCGATTCGCCAGGAATTTGTGGTGGCCGCTGACGGTGGCAAGTAATCGGGAAGCTTTCCCGCATGTGCCTCCACCAGCGCGTGCTCGCGGCGCGCAATCAATGCGCGCTGCCGCATCGTGAGCGCCGCATGGAGCGGCGCAAGGAAATCGAGAAACCCGTTAGGCAGATCGCGCGCTGCATCAAAATTCGCTGGCGCCGAATTGACTGCCACGATGCGATTCGAGAACGGTAGGGAAGCGAGCGCTGGATTCGGCTTGGCTGGAGGTGTTGCCATGGTCGTGTTTACGCCTTTCCACTACGAGAAGGAGGTAGCAATCTCCTCTGAGAAATCGTTACATCCTAATGGAAAAAGCGCACTCACAGCCGAGAATTTTGCAAACCATCAACGACCGTGGCCACAAGCCATGTGGCCACGGTCATTCCGAAAAACTATTTTCCGTTACCGACGGCCAGGTTATTCTTCACTGAAAAAACATTGGGAACCTGATTCGCCCGCAAATTCGCAAGATTCTTGTCAGCCTCGCTGTCCACAACCCCTTCCAGCGCGACGTTGCCGCCCTTCACAATAATATGGATGGAAGGCACAGCTTGGATGGAATAACGCGAAAGGCCCGTTTCGCCATAAATCGACCGGTAAATCGCGCGCCGGAGCTGGTCATCCATTGGAGACGGCGGGAGAACTTCGATGTTGTTCACGACCGAGGAAACTCCCTCGACGCTCTTCACGTCTGCCTCCGCGTCGGACTTCAGACTTGGGCGAGTTACCTGTCCGTACAGAGTCACTTTGTCTCCTTCGACTTTGTAGGCTAGATTGTCGAACACGGAATACCACGGCAGCATGACGAGCTGGTGCCGTACTTCCTTATATAAAGCTTGTTGAGATTTTGGTTCGCTGGACTGATTCTTCGCTCCGCGCGGTCCAGCCACCGCAGAATACGGCAGCACCATGCTGGGACTGGCTAATAGCACTGCTATCAAAGTGGCCCGAAGTTTTGCGTTCATGACTTCCTCCTTGAAAGCTCTCGCACATCGCTTCTTATAGTTAGATTCAAGATGCATGGCAAAAGGGTGCACGATTTCGTGCTGGGAGGAGGTGTTAGCCTGTTTTTATAAGTGCAATGGGGAATGTGGTTTTAGTTGATAGTTCGAAACTTTTTGAGATCGATGGTGTTGGTCGGATACTAATTACGGAAAGGGAGTCGCTTGTGCTGGTGATTGCCCATCGCGGAGCATCGGGAAACGCGCCGGAAAACACGCTCGCGGCATTTAAGAAGGCCATTGCGCTTGGCGCCACGTTTATTGAGACCGATTTGCAGCTCTCACGCGACGCCCATTTCGTGGCCATTCACGACGATACTGTGAATCGCACCACCAATGGGCAGGGTACGGTGCACGACATGACGCTTACGGCACTGCGCCGGCTAGATGCCGGTTCGTGGTTCGGAAGCGAATTCGCCGGAGAGCGAATTCCCACGCTCGAAGAAATTCTGGAATTCTCCAAAAAAAATGACGTCGTTTTTTACTTGGAAATCAAGCCGGCAGGATCCTGGGGCGGGGAGCATGCGCTGATCAGCGCGCTTCGCGAATCGGGAGAAATTCCGCGTGTGGTGGTGATTTCGTTTGACGCAGCAATCGTTCTGAATTTGCGGAAAATCGAGCCAACTCTGATGACCGGCCTCCTCTTCGACGGACAGATTGAAAATCCTCTCGACAAGGCTGTTGATATCGGCGCGCGCCAGATACTCGTTCGCGGAGATCTCGTGACGCCCGCGCTGATAGCTGACGCCCGAAAAAAAGATTTGCAAGTTGTCTGCTGGACGGTAAATCATCCCGCTCACATGCGCATGCTTATCTCCGCCGGAGTAGACGGAATTATGAGCGATTATCCCGACCGGCTGGCTGCGGCGGTGAAAAAAGATACTGAAATCCCATCCTGAGGTCTCTAGGCCGTAGCGGCCAGGTTTCACTCCGAACATAAAAAGCGGCAAAGTTTGTATCACGATGCAGCCAGGAGTGCGTGAAGAGCAGCGAATTGCGCGACGGTGAGTTGCTCGGCGCGGGAATCTGGGCGGAGGTTGAGCGCGGCAAGGGCATCCCGGACGCGATCAGGATTGGCGAGACTGCGTAGGTTGTTCACCACGGTTTTGCGTTTCTGCGAGAAACATAATTTCACAAAGTCCAGGAAGCGAGTTTCTGCATCTGCCGAAGTATTTTTTTTCTGCACGCCCGTGGCTGATATGGCGTTCGCGCCAAGTGCGAGCTTTGCGCGTTCACCGGGAAGTCGGAGAGTGACAAGCGCGGAAGTGACTTCTGGCGGCGGGTTGAACGCGTCGCGGGGAATTTCGAAGACGAATTCCGGGCGCGCGTAAAACTGGGTGAGGACGGAAAGGTAGCCGTAATCGCGCGTGCCGGGCTGGGCGGCGACGCGGAGAGCGACTTCGGTCTGAATCACGATGTGAATTTCGTCGATGAGATCCGCGAACGTGAAAAGGTGATGGAGGATCGGCGAGGTGATGTAGTAGGGAAGATTTCCGTAGATGCGGATGCGCCGGCCGGCAGCGATTGCTGCAAGGTCGGTCTTAAGAATGTCGCCGTTAATGACATTGAAATTGGGGAATTGTTGCGCGAGGTGGCGCAAGCCAGCAATGAACTTCGGATCGATTTCGATGGCGTGGACGGGATCGCCTGTGGCGGCGAGGTGCCGTGACATCTCGCCGTGGCCGGGGCCGATTTCGATCCAGCAATGCTGATCGTCCCTAGGAATCGGAACGGTCGAGTGAGGCGAAATGCGAATGGCGCGCGCGATCTGTTCGCGCCAGTCGAGATCGGCGAGGAAGTGTTGGCCGAGGCGTTAGCGAGCCATGAGTGAAACAGTGTAGCAGGACGCGTTGGAACGTCTGAACGTCCACCCACAAATCTTATCAACGAGGAGCTGGATTGGTGAGAACGACTTTGAGGGCGCCCTCTTTAGCGGCGTTGGCGAAGGTGTCGTAGGCCTTCATGATGTCGTTCATGGCGAAGCGATGAGTGACGAGTTTGCTGGGCTGGAGCTTGCCGGAGTTGACGACTTTCAGGAGCATGGGCGTTGTGACGGTGTCCACCAGGCGCGTGGTAAGCGAAATGTTCCTGTCCCAGAGTTTCTCCATGTGAAGTTCGACCGGTTTGCCGTGGACGCCGACGTTGGCGATGCGTCCGCCGGCGGCGACAATGGCCTGGCAGATCGCGAAGGTAGCGGGAAGCCCCACGGCTTCGATGGCCACGTCGACACCAGTGCCACCGGTCTGTTCCATGACGTGCTCAGCGGCTTTTCCGTCGGCGCTATTGACCAGAGTGGTGGCACCGAATTTCTTGGCGACGGCAAGGCGCTTGTCGTCCAAGTCGATCATAAAGATGGCCGCTGGCGAATAAAATTGCGCGGTCAGCAGAACCGCCAGTCCGATGGGCCCTGCGCCCACGATGGCGACGGTGTCGCCGGGTTTCACCTGTCCGTTCAAAACGCCGCACTCAAAACCTGTCGGCAAAATGTCGCTAAGCATGACTAGCGATTCTTCGTCGCCGCCGGCAGGGAAGTGGTAGAGACTTCCATCGGCTTGGGGAATGCGCACATACTCGGCCTGAGTGCCGTCAATGGTGTAGCCGAGAATCCAGCCGCCGCTGCGGCAGTGGGAATACATGCCGCGCTTGCAGAAATCGCACTTCAGGCAGGCAGTGACGCAGGAGATGATTACCCTGTCACCGATGTGAAACTCGGATACGCCCGTTCCGACTTGTTCAACGACGCCAATGCCTTCGTGGCCGAGAATGCGGCCATCGGTGACGGCGGGGAGATCGCCTTTGAGAATGTGGAGGTCGGTGCCGCAGATCGTGGAAGTGGTAACGCGCACGATGGCATCGGAGGGACATTGGATCGTGGGGCGGGGCTTGTCCTCCCAAGCTCGCTTGCCCGGACCGTGATA
>JBGPDI010000012.1:0-71092 GCA_041482215.1 Candidatus Acidiferrum sp.
CCTGACCCGGACTCGCCCAATACGCCAAGAATCTCTCCCGGTCCTAATTGAAAGTCTACTCCTGCAAGAGCGGGGAACATTTTCCCAGCCCGCGATGTGTACGCGACGCGAAGACCATGGACCTGCAGAAGAGGTGTCATATCGGGCGCAACGCAGACGTTTCCTGTGCTCTAACTATGTTCGTGCAAGTGAATGGCGAGGACAAGGCTGGTGTGCTCCCAGGCTCTCGAATGGTAAAGAGAGACGGACATTCTGTGACTCGCCCAGGTTTTGGCCATTCCGCCGGCGAGAATTTCCCGTGATCCGGTGTCCTAGTGCTTAGACTATCTACCGGTTCGCGTTCGCCGTCGCTGCTCGGTATTCCATCCAGAAGATCAGGTAGATGCGTCACGTAAGTTAGTGAAAGAAGTGGTGAACCGGAGAGGACGCGAACCTTCAACCCGCTGATTTCTCCAGATAGGCCATAGTGCTTCACCGTCTAGCCTTATCCAGTGTCATTCGTGATGGCTTATGGGGTGTTCGGGGGTTTTGGACTCAACTTGGACTCAACTTTCTCGACTGCACCCCTACAGTGAGACAGTTTTCGATGGGCACACTTGCAGTTCTTTGAGTTTTCTTCCCGTCTCCCGAGGAAGCCGGGGATCTGGGGGAGGGGGCGATGTCGCCCCCTCCCCCAGAAAATTTGTCGCATGTGCTCGTCATGGTCTGAAAAACACTAGGGTTGCACTCGCAGAGCTCGCCACCGCTCCCATAAGTTCAGTTTGCTGTTCGAATTCTTCCGGAGGACGGTAGCCCAACGCCGAGTACAGCCGTTGCCGATTGTAATACTGCTCGATGAATTCTTCGATGTTCACACGCATGTTCCCAAGGTCTTCGTATCGATTTGCGTAGATTTCTTCTCGTTTCAAGGTTTTCATGAAGCTCTCGCAACTCGCATTGTCGTACGGATTCGCCGGCCGACTCATGCTGGGGATCATCTGGTGCTGCCTGAGCACGTTCATATACTCGCTGGACGCGTACTGCAGCCCGCGATCGGAATGGTGCACCAGGCCTGGCCCTGGGTTCCTCTCTACCAGAGCTTTGTTGAGCGCTGCCAGTGCTAAACGCACCGCTAACGTCTTGCCTAGCTCCCAGGTAGCAAGTTACCTCCTCAGTGGGTCGGCTAAATCACTCATGAGCCGATATCAATCTGCGTGCAAGGAAGATTCCAATGCGAAACGAGTTCTCCGATAAATTGATGATGACGACTTCCTGGCAGGAGTGGGCGAGGCGCTGTGTCGCTAAGGTCAAGAAAATAGAGCGGACAATGGAGTTTCTTGCCGTCTAGCAACCGCGCCCAGATAGCCCTCTTTCGGCCGCGAGTACCATCCGCCGGGGGAGACTAGCACTAAGATTTTCGTTCGCTTTCTTTACAAAGAGTGTTCGCTCTTTGCACATCTTCAAATCAGACACGGATCTCATTTCCCTGGGTTCAACCCTTGCTAAAGAAAAGGAAGGACTTACTATGCATTCGAATTAACACAAGACGTGGAATCTCGTTTGCAGTACTCACAATCGCCTCACCTTTTGGCACCTAGTTTTGACGCTAGATCAGAACTGAGGAGCACGACCAATGCCCAGAATATCTGTATACGGCATGCTTCGGTTCACCTTGCTTTTCGGAGTCAGCGCTGCGTACTTCATGTTCTCCTAACCGGCGAACAGGAACGAGCATAAGAGTCTTCGATATTGTGACCAGAAACGCCGGCCCGCTTCTGACCGACGGGTTCGTCGGAGGATGGGATGGAATCTGTATCTGGAAAGATTGTTGGGCTCGTGCGCGACGCAACAGGTCGTGTAGGTGGATTCGTCCTTGATGGCGGAGAGGAACTCCTTTTCTCGGCTGATTTGCTGGATCATGTCGCGGAGATCGCTACGATCAACTCAAGTATCCAAATCAAGTTTGACCTGCAAAATAGCAGCAAAGAGCAAAGAGTTCTGACTGCGACGCAAATCACCAATCTTGATTCGAAGCAGACTGCAAGTTTGCGGGCCCCCGTGTGCCTACGCAAACCAGGGATGCTGTCGGACACCACCCCGACTACGACGGCATCCCTGGCCCACCTTGAGAACATGGAGAGAGGTAGACCAACGGGAACCATTTCGCGCGACGAAGGAAACGCGGATCCTATTCGTCTTCTCCTTGAGAAGATGGCTTCTCCCCGCCGGTCATCGCGATACGCCTCGGATGATGATCGACAGCGGGGCCATGTGTCCCTTACACGCGCCATGAGAGCCGAGGCAGCTACACAAATCGAACACGCTTTTGACAGTTTGCATCGTATACAGGCAATTCTGGCCTACCTGAATATCATGAAACGTCAGGTTCGTGGCATGAGCCAGATGCACGAAGAGGCAAAGCATACTTATGAGCAAGCACTCGCGCGGCACGGGTCGCGGGATTTTGAAGGAGCCCGCGAATTTGCCGCGGCTTCTGGATGCCTCTCTCGCGTAGTGGAAGGCGTCATCTCTAGAACGCTTCGTTCGGACACAACCTATCCATCCCTCGTTTCGCCTCCTCCGGAACACCAAGGCACTTGCGGTGATTCAAATCCGGTGAGCGATGATCTCGGCGATGTGGAAGCAGTTCTTTCTCGGATTCATTGGCTCGTCGCAAATGGAACCCTTCCATTGGAAGACCGCACTCAGGTCAGGAGGATCGCCGCCTGGGGCGACGCGTTCTACCGGCAGGCCCGCCAAATGTTCCAACACGGGTCACACGAGGATGCGGCGGAACTCGCTCAAGCAGCAGTCGATGCAGCCCATTCCGCAGAACACATTTGTCGAAATTGGTATGTGGCCCACGCCGCCGATTCTCAGCATCAAACGACCCTTTCCGACCGTTCGCCGCAAGCTTAGCTAGGCATTCTCGTTAGAACAACCCTTCGATGAAATTGCTATGATAGAACGAGTGGAAAGAGGTGACACGCTGGTATCGAGACTTCCACTCTCGAAACTCAGTTTTCGCTGGCAGATTACGCTTTTGGGGACGCTTGTCTTTGTTCTCTTCCTTTCTGTGCTGTTTGCGGTCTTTGCAACCCTCCGATACACAAAATCCGCGGTTCTGAGTAGTGAAAAAAAACACCTCACCGTGATCACGCAAAACTTAGCGCGTGAATACGACGATAAAGCGGAATTTTCGCGGCAGAACAAAGAATTGCCGCCATTGAGCAACCCGGCGGCAGCGTCATCGCGCGAAGTGCTCACGCTTCTAAGTAGGGTCGTTCTGCAGAGCGTCGAGGGCGTGAGAGGCGGGTTCTATTCCAAGACAAGCGACGCACTGCTCGGAGACTCGATTTCGACTCCGGAGGCGCCCGCCGAGAAGTCTGAAGGTGAAAATACTCCTGGAGATGAACAGCGGATCCTTCTTGAAGTTGCTAAAAGCGCAGCGGAAACCCACCAGCCCTCAGAGCGGGTCATCTCGAGCACTGCAATTATTGTTTTGATTGAAGCGGTTCCCATTCGTGACGGCTATTCTATCGTTGGCAGCGCCTGGACCGTCAAACGGCTGGGTGTTCTCCCAGGAGCAAATCGATTCCGAGCTTATCTAATTACCGCTGGCCTAGGTATCGCCGCTTTAGCGAGCGTCCTCCTGACGCTTTTGGTGATTCGCAACTTACAGGGCGGAGTTCGAAAGATCGAAGGTGGATTGCAGAGTCTCGAAGGAAACCTGACCGCACAGATTGACTCCGAAAGCGATCCAGAAGAGATTCAGCGAATCGCCCAAGCCATCAATCGCTTAGGAGTTGCACTCAGTGAAAACATCCAGAGGGAGAAGCAGATCGAAAGCCAGCTAAGGCACGCGGAGCGCCTTGCCGGACTGGGTAGATTGGTAGCAGGAGTCGCACATGAAGTACGAAATCCGCTGGCCACAATTCGACTCCGAGTTCAGATGTGTCGCCGCGACGCCGACGAGCAGATTGTAAAAGAATCATGCTCCGTCGCCCTCGAAGAAATAGAGCGGCTCAATGGCATTGTCAACCGCTTGCTTAACTTTGCAAGACCGGTTCAACTCCACCGGGAGCGGGCCGACTTGAGGAACTTAGTTGAAGAGCGAATGGAATCCTTCCGGGACTGGGCCCGGAAGCGCGGCATAGCGCTCAACACTGAATTGCCGCGGGAGAATGTTTCTTTGCAGGTAGATAGGGATCGCATGGCGCAGGTGTTCGACAACATTATCCAGAACGCACTCGAAGCGATGTCCGAAGGGGGTGGAACACTTTCCGCCAAACTTGTGTCTCAATCAAATATGACCGACAACGGAAGCGGCGTGTGCGTCGAGTTCCTGGATACCGGGAGAGGTATGAATCACTCCGTTGCGAGTCACGTCTTCGATCCGTTCTTTACGACGAAGCCGTCTGGGACCGGACTCGGTCTGTCAATCTGCCACGAACTCGTGCAGGCTCATGGTGGAGATATTCGGGTGGAAAGCGAAGAGGGTCGCGGAACGAGCATAAAAATCACGATTCCCGCTAGCCGGGCATGAGAATGCAGGCGATTGTGCCCAAAGTCAAAACCAAATGAGCGCCACGATTCTCATCGTCGACGACGAGGCGAACCTGCGCAAGACGCTTGCCCAGATCCTCCGCACTCGCGGATATTCCGTTCTAGAGGCCGACGACGGCGCTTCAGCCGTCAAGCTTCTGCAAGGTACGACTCCCGACCTCATCTTTAGTGATTGGAAAATGCCGCAAATGGGGGGAGAAGAATTCCTTCAATATCTCCGTGGCCAACCCCGTTTGGCATCGATTCCCGCCATCGTCATTACGGCGTATGGTTCCAGCCACAGCGCAATCGAGGCTGTGCGCCTGGGCGCTTACGATTTTGTTACCAAACCATTTGATCTGGATGAAATTGTCCTGGCCGCAGAGAGGGCCCTGGATCATTCCTCCCTAAATCGAGAGGTCGTCCGCCTTCGAGCCCAAGGAGGGCAGGGCCAAGCGGCCGGAGCGGGCAGGCTTATTGGTTCCAGCGGGCCCATGCTCGATGTTTTCATCATGATCGGAAAAGTTGCTGAAACAGATTCGACAGTATTGATCTGCGGCGAATCCGGAACCGGCAAGGAATTGGTTGCTGAAGCCATTCATAATTACAGCCAGCGAAAAAATAAACCATTCGTCGTCGTCAATTGTGCTGCGATACCCGAAAATCTTTTGGAGTCGGAGTTGTTTGGTCACGAGCGCGGCGCGTTCACAGGGGCCATAGGACGAAAGACTGGCCGATTCGAGATGGCGGATGAAGGCACGATCTTTCTCGATGAAATCGGGGAGCTTTCACCGGGGCTTCAGTCAAAGCTGCTGCGTGTTCTCCAGGAACGTACTTTTGAGAGAGTAGGCGGGGCTGAAACAATTCATGGCAACTTTCGAGTTATTGCCGCGACTAATCGCGATCTAGAAGCGTCTGTCCTGGAGAGGGTGTTCCGTGAAGATCTATTTTATCGACTAAACGTGGTCCGAATTCCGATTCCGCCCTTGCGCGAGCGCCGGTCGGACATCGTTCCCCTAGCTGAGCATTTCCTGCGAACTTACAGCAACAAGAATGGACTCCCCGCCGTCGGTTTCAGTGACGAGGCGGTGCTAATGCTTCAAAACTACTTTTATCCAGGTAACGTCAGAGAACTGGAAAACATGGTGGAGCGAGCCATTCTCATGGCTCGTGGCCGCGTGTTGATGCCGGAACACTTTCCATCCAAGACATCCGGCAACGGCGCGGGTGACCCGAAGCAATTGGAAATCGACCTCCTCTCCTTGCCCTTTCACAAGTCCATTGCAGAATTAGAAAGACGTTTAATTAAACGGGCGATGGAAGAGTCTGCCGGGAATAAATCCGACGCGGCAAACCGGCTCCAGATCAACCGTCGGTTGCTTTACAACAAGATCGAGGAACACAAAATCGAGGAGTGACCTCTGACGCCAGGTAGCCGCCCTAAGAGCAGACAAACTTTTTAGACCGATACCAAATTCTGTTCGTTTTCTTTACACGCGCGTGTTCGGTTTCTTCCCAGATCCGAAGGCTCAGTTCCTCGTTCTCTGCCCAATCCCTTAATTTCCCCCAATATGGCGACTTAGCTCGGTCACGATGCCCGGACGAATCGGCATCAGGATTGCACTACTTACAAGTATGTATTCTGAACTATCGAGGTTATTGGGCCATGACATGAAACTAAAACTGAAAGTAGCTGGATGTCTCACATTTGCCATCGTCATCTGGTCGCCTGAAAGCCGAGCAGATATTCAACAAACAGCGCGACTCGGAACACTCAACTACCTCGAGGGCCAAGCGGCCATCGGCTCGCAGTCGTTGAATGCAAAATCTGTCGGCAAGGTGGAGCTTACCCCAGGGCAATCTTTGAAAACGCGGGCAGGTAAGGCGGAAATTCTGCTAACGCCTGGCGTTTTCTTGCGCTTGGGGGACATGAGTTCGGTAAGGATGATTTCGCCTGGCCTGCTGGATACCGAGGTCGTCTTAGACCAAGGTGAAGCGACGGTGGAAGTCGCGGAGATACACAAAGAAAACAATCTCCGGATCGTGGAAGATGGTAAGACTGCAGATCTTACAAAGACGGGATTGTACGATTTTGATGCTAACCACCACCTGGTTCGCGTCTTGGACGGAAAGGCGTTTATCGAAGATGGAGGCCGACGCATCAAGGTTAAGGGCGGGCGTGAAGTTGATCTTGCCGGGGATGAGCCTCTGAGAGCAACGAAGTTCGATAAAGGAACTACTGAGGGAGAAGATCTCTATCGCTGGACTAGTTTGCGGTCTTCCTACCTTGCCGAAGCCAATGCCGATGCCGCGCAGAATTACTTTGGCGGTGGGTATGACTGGTATGGAGATGAGTGGTATTGGGATCCCTGGTTCAATGCATTCACGTTCCTTCCGGGCGACGGGATCTTCTACAGCCCGTTCGGATGGGGTTTCTATTCACCCTCTTGTGCCTTTGCGGCTCCGTACTTTTATGGCGGTCGATATTACCGTCACTTTGGCCCGAACTACCATGCCTGGGGCCCCGGCGTTCACTATGGGCTTCCCGCCAACTATGGACGCGGCGTGCACTACGGGTCCAGATCTGGCTTTCGTGGCGGCTACTCGGGACGAGCGATGAGTCCCATCTATGGGGGAGGATTCCACGGTGGTGGTTTCCGCGGAGGTGGATTCCATGGCGGGGGCGGATTTCACGGCGGAGGCGGGCACCACTAACGCCGGGCGCTTACTAAGGCTCTGCACCCCGTCACCTGATTACAGGAAAATCAAAACATGAAAACGACACCTATGAAGCGCATCACAATCGTCGGTGACAATGCAGTAGAGCACCAAATCGTTAGGGAAGTGCACGATCTGGGCGCGACGGGTTACACGTACACGGTCGTTCACGGCGAAGGGGCAAGGGGCATCCGTCCCAGTCACTGGGAGGGTCCAAACGCCAAGATTGAGGTGATTGCTACCGCCGAGCTTGCCCACAAGATACTTGACCATATCTCTCAAAACTACTTTGAACACTACGCTATGATTGCGTACATCGACGACGTCGAGGTGCTCCGCGGCGAAAAATTTCGAGCCTGAAGCCAATTAAGGATTGATTCTGAAGAGTGTACTGCTCTCCACTACGATGACAATGAAAGAGCAATTCCGGCCCTTTGTTCTGCTGGCTCTTCTTGTTGCACTGCCGTCCTCTGCTTATGATTCTCCTCTCTCTCCAAGTGCCATCCGTGAAGCTTATTTTCTCGGAATCCGGCAGGGAAGCATTCCAGCCGATTTTCAAGCCAGATATAGCCACAGAATTCCCAAGCTTAGGCCTACGAAACCCCGCTAGAGTCAGATTCTGTTCGTGAAGCATATTTTCTTGGGAAACACAGCGATCAGAAGACCACGTCATTTCTCGGCAGCTATATGAAGCATCTGCCCATGCCAGAGCAGGGGCCATACATTTCCGAAATCACTCTGTATACGCCTTACGCTCAGGTCGTCTTGAATTCGTGGCGCAGTACGCTGGGTTATAGCGCACAACAGGCCGAACAGGACTATCACTCTCACGCGGACATGATTCGGGTGAGAGTGCGAATTGAATTCACGCCTACTCATACCGCCATGCAAGGCGTGAAACCTAACAAAAGATTCCACGACACCGCAGGCTTATGTCTTTCGACCAAAGGACTTCTGGCGAGATTTCCTGTTTGAACTGCATCAGGAAAAAGGACCGATTAAACCGCGAGACACTAAGGGAGCACCCATCTATGACGACGGATTCACTGGTGCCGAAGTTTGGCTGGAGTACGACGCGAAAAAGGTGAACTCTGAAGAAACGGCTTTCGAAGTCATCACGCCGAACGGACAGCATGTCGCAGCTAAATTTGATCTCTCAAAGTTGCGCTAGGAGATGTTATTTGGAGTGCTATTTGTCCTCGCCTACCGTCACTGAAACTTATCGGTGCTTAAAAGTGCTTGAGCGACCGTCTCCCATAACGGCGGGTTGTCTGCCGGGCAATTGAAATCGGCGCCGCTGAAAGGAGGGTCGGTTTTGCGAAGCAGTGCGACAAGAGGAATTCCAGGTAAGCGTTTTCGGAAGTGTGCAAGCAGACCTTCGCGTTCCAGCCACGGAGCGCCTTGCCCGACGACAACAACTCCCATTCCCCGAGCTGACACGTCAACATTTTCGCGCGTTAGAGGACCAAGAATGGAGATTACAGGATAGCCATGTCGCTTGAGGACTGCTTCTCGCTCGAACAGGAGGCTTGGCGAGAACTCCACTTGTAGAACCGTTTTCAAGGCAACCCTCGGCCCCCGGTGTTATCTTCCCCGGAGACAAGTGCATTATTTCAACGACAATTTTTGCCCGCCAGCTCGGCCTATGCCTTCACGCCTACTTTTCGAAGAATTGTCATCATCGGACACCAGTTCGTAAAGGCCGACTGGAAAAGGTTCAAGCCTACGAAACCTGTGAAAAGAAACCAGTAGGGACTCATCCAGTATCCCAATGCCAGGGAAGCTAGAACAAAGGCTCCCGATATCATCCTTAAGTAGCGATCGACATTCATGATGTTTTCTCCTTTTTCAATCTGCAGCAGGTACGAGATCGTCGTCAACGGGCGGCAAAGCTCTTGCGCCGCCGCGCTCACTCAGGTAATAGAGAACCGGGACAGTCATTCGAGAGAGCACCGTCGAAGCAACTTCCCCTGCCATCAGAGAGATCGCGAGCCCCTGGAAGATCGGGTCGAATAAAATCACACTCGCACCTACGACTACGGCGGCTGCCGTTAGCAGCATAGGACGGAAGCGCACCGCTCCAGCATCGACCACTGCTTGTTCCAGCGACATTCCGTGCGAGCGGCGCAATTCGATGAAATCGACAAGTATGATGGAGTTTCGAACGATGATTCCGGCACCAGCGATGAAGCCGATCATCGAAGTTGCGGTGAAAAACGCCCCCATCAACGCATGAGCAGGCAAGATGCCGACGAGGGTCAGCGGAATCGGGGCCATAATCACGAGAGGTGTCACGAACGACTTGAACCAACCGACCACCAGTACGTAAATCAACACTAAGACGGCAGCGAACGCTAGACCGAGGTCGCGAAATACCTCGACCGTGATGTGCCACTCACCATCCCATTTCATGGCGTAACGGGTTGTGCTTTCTGGAAGCGTGGTGCCCGAATAGAGCTTTACGTGGTCGCCATCTGGCAGTTGGAGCTTATTGATCGACTCGTTCATCTGAACGATCGCGTACACGGGACTTTCCACGACTCCGGCAACGTCCCCGGTGACGTAAACCACAGGCCGCAAGTTCTTGCGATAAACGCTTTGATCAATCGCGGTCTCCCGTATGTTGGTGACCTCGCGCAGGGAAATCTGTGCGCCCGAAGGTCCAGGCAACTTCAGGTCTTCAAGACCCTCGATGCTGGACCGATCGGGTCGAGACAAGCGCACTTCGATAGGGACATCTTCCCGCGATGTGGGATCGTGCAACAGCCCCGCTGATGCTCCACTCAGACCTGTCTCGACCGTTCGCGCAACTTCCGCTGCAGAGACCCCTTGCACCGCAGCCTTGTCCAGGTCCACCTTCATTTCGTACTTGTTCTGCGGATCTTCGACGTACCAATCAACATCCACTACGCCAGGAGTCTCCTGGAATATCTTTCTTATTTTTGCAGCGAGTTCAGTCTGACCTTTGTAGTCTGGCCCATACACCTCTGCAACGAGTGTTTGCAGCACGGGCGGTCCCGGTGGAACCTCAGCCACCTTGATTCGCGCACCGAACGGAATAGCAATCTTGTCTAACTCCGGACGCAATCTCCGGGCAGTTTCATGGCTCTGTGCTTTGCGGTCATGTCGAGACAGAAGGTTGACCTGAATATCGGCTTGGTTTGGCTGGTGGCGCAAGAAGTAATGTCGCACAAGGCCGTTGAAATTGTAGGGCCCCGAGGTCCCTGCATAGATTTGGAAATTGATGACCTCCGGTTGCTGACCCAGGTAGCTTCCCAACGCTTGCGCTACACGCGTCGTCTGCTCTAGCGGAGTCCCGTCGGGCATGTCGATGATGACCTGAAATTCGCTTTTGTTGTCGAAGGGGAGCATCTTGACCTGCACCCACTTGAGCGGTATGAATGCTACCGCCGCTAGCAGAAGCACCACCACACCTCCGAGGAAGAACCACCTCCGACCTGATTTCTGAATCAGTGGGTTCATCAAGCTGCGATAAAGCCGCGTGGTCCAGCCTTCTGCTTCATGCCCGGACTTGGGACGATCGGCGTAATGATGCAGCAAGCGCAGAGCGGCCCAGGGTGAAACCACGAAAGCGACGATCAAAGAGAACATCATCGCTGCCGAAGCGCCTACTGGAATCGGACGCATATACGGCCCCATCAGGCCGCGCACAAAAGCCATCGGGAGAATGGCCGCAATCACGGCGAATGTGGCCAGGATTGTTGGATTGCCGACTTCGTCCACGGCTTCAATCGCAACGTCAGCAAGTGAACGGCCTCGATTTTCTGGCAGCCGGAAATGGCGAACAATGTTTTCGACCACGACGATGGCGTCATCCACTAAAATACCGATAGAAAAGATCAGTGCAAAAAGGGTGACCCGATTCAACGTGTACCCAAACAAGTAAAAGATCGCGAGAGTCAGTGCAAGGGTTACGGGAATAGCCAGCAGTACCACCCCTGATTCGCGCCAACCCAATGCCAGTGCTATCAGTAGAGTGACGGAAAGCGTGGCTAGGAACAGATGCTTAAGGAGTTCGTCCGATTTGTCCTTGGCCGTTTCCCCATAGTTGCGCGTGACGGTGAGGTTCAAATCGCTTGGCAGCGTGTTACCGCGAAGAGAGTCAATCTTTTGCAGAGCGTTCTCGGAAACGAGCGTGGCGTTCGCGCCCTTGCGCTTGGCCAGTGTAATCGTTACAGCTGGGTACTCTGCATTCGCCGTGCTTCCCGTCGTTCCTTTGGCGCTCGCGAAGAGGACGTAACTGTCGGGTTCCGATGGGCCGTCTAGGATTTTTTCCGCCACATCCCGGAGGTATACGGGCCGCCCGGCATGAAGTCCCACAACCACTTGTTGTAGTTCTTCAGGGCGCGTAAAGAAGTTGCCCGCTTCGACTTGAAACTCCTCGTTGCCACGCGCAAAGCTCCCCGCCTGACTGCGCGTATTCGCGGCCCCGAGTTGCATGACAACTGAACTCGGAGTCAGTCCGTATGCTGCGAGGCGTTGCGTATCCAGAACAACGCGCAATTTGCGTGGCTGCCCGCCGATGATAGTTGTTTCGGAAACGTCATCCAGTTGTTTGAGTGAATGCTCCAGTTCTCCGGCAATGCGGCGCAGTTGGTATGCGTCGTAGTTCTTGCCCCAGAGCGTGAGAGCGAGAATGGGCACATCATCTATGGAACGCGCCTTGATGATCGGCTGCGAGACCCCTTGGGGGATGCGGTCGAAGTTCGAATAAAGCTTGTTATAGGTCTTTACGATCGCATCTTCTTCTTTTGTGCCTACATAAAAGCGCACGATCACCATGCTCAGGCCGGGGTGGCTGATCGAGTAGATGTACTCGACTCCGGGAATTTCACGGAGCAGCTTTTCCATGGGCACGGTGGCGCGTTGTGTGACTTCTTCGGCCGACGCCCCCGACATCTGCACGAAGATGTCCAGCATGGGGACGACAATCTGTGGTTCTTCCTCGCGCGGCGTTTGCAGGATGCTGAAAGTCCCCAAAAGGAGAGCACCGACGATAAACAGAGGTGTCAGCTTCGATTGAATGAAAAGGTGCGCAATGTGGCCCGCCAGTCGCAGGACGAGAGTAGACCAGCTAGGTTTGGATGACGTGTCGCTCATGGCCGTATTGCGATTCGTTTGCCGCTCAAGTCCCGGTCTCCCGCCACTGCAACTAACTTCTCTCCGTCTTGTAGTCCGGAGAGAACTTCAATCTGTTCTCCGCCACTCTTGCCAAGCGTGACGTAACGCAATCCTGCTATCTGGTTCGCGTCGAGCACGTAAACTCCCTGGAGTTGGCCCCGCTCTACCAATGACGTGCGTGGAATCATCAATGCCGATCGCTCGCCCCGCGAGAAGCGTGCCCTCCCGAAGAGTCCGGAGCGGAGACGCACATCAGCAGGCAATTCGACTTTCACAAGGAAGCTACGGCTGGCCGGATCGGCTGCCGGAACGATTTGCACGACCTTACCGGGAAGCCGGACAGTTCCGAGCGCGTCAATCGTCACTGGGCTGGCCTGCCCAAAACGGACTTGGCGGAGTTCGCTTTCATCCACTGTCACTTCCAATCGATAGCTACGCGTATCTTCAATAGTAAAAATGGGCATGCCGGGCGAGGCCAGCGTTCCCGCCTCGACCTTTTTTTCCGTCACTACGCCGGCAAACGGCGAGTGTAATCGTGTATATCCGAGCGAAGTTCGAGCGTGTGTTAAGCCTGCATTTTCTTGTGCCTGTCCGGCTCGCGCCATATCGCGCCGTGCTTCCGCTGACTGGTAGCGCGCTTTAATCTCGTCGAATTCCTGTGGGCTTACCGATTTCTTCTCATACAGTTGCTGGTAGCGCTTTAGGGTTGATCCGGCGAGTGTCAAGTCTGAATCGGCGGCGGAGAGTTCTTTTTCTGCAGCCGTCAGGGCGGCGGTGGCTTGGTCCGCTGCGGAGCGAGGTTGCGCATCGTCGATCACCGCGAGCAGTTGCCCGCTCTTCACGTGGTCACCTTCGTGAACATAAATCTCGACGATATTGCCCATCACCTGACTGGAGACTTGACTCGTTTGTGCGGCGCGCACCGTCCCCACGGCTTCCAGCCAATCGGGTACAGTCGTCTTTTGTGCGGCAATCACGGAAATGCCGCTCACCGTTTCCACTGAGGCGCTCGCCGCACCCCGTTCCTTCGTGCACCCGGCCAACACTCCGCTCAAAGCAATGGCGAGCACACAGAACTCTTTGGTCGTACGATTCTGGTGAATCATGGCATCACCACGGGAGACTGTGGATTCAAAGTTCCGCTCGCCAGTTCGAGGTTTGCGTAGCCGGTGTGATAGCGATACACGGCTTCCCAATAATCCGTCTGGCTGCGCCTGGCGGCTTCTTCTGCCGCGAGCAGATCACTAATCGTCGAAAGGCCAGAGTCGTATCGGTTCTGGTTGATGCGCAGGCTTTCCTGAGATTCGGCAATCGTTTCGCGGGCCACTTCCACTTGTTGGCGGGCCGAGTCCAAAGCGTAATAGGCGCGGCGCACTTCAAGCCGCGTGGCGTCGCTGGCCATCTCCTTTACTGCTGCGATTTTTTCCTCTAGTGCTCGCTCATGCGAAAGCCGAGCACGCTTGGCTCCGCCATCGAACAGATCGAGCTGAATCTCGATCCCCGCCAGCCAATTGTTTCCTCCGCCTCCAGCCACGAATGTCGGATTGTCGGCTTCCCACCCTGCGAATGCGTTTACTCTCGGACCGAAAGCAGACTTCGCGATTAACGTGCTTTGCTGCTGCGCCGCCTCTTCCGAACGAACTCTTTTCAAGTCGGGCCGCAACTCCACCGCTTGTTTCTCCAACTCTTCTAGGGACATTGCCGGCAGGATTTTCTCTGCGAGCGACTCGACTGGATCGACATCGTTCTCTGTAGAGATCCCAATCGAGGTGCTCAATTGTGCCCGAGCCAAAGCCACCTCATTCTGGGCGCGAATAAGCTCCTGCTTGCGCGTTGCGAGCCGCACTCGGGCGCTCAACAAATCCGATTCCACCACTACCCCGCTCTCATAGCGATTCTTGCTTCGGTCGAAGATGGCCTGTGCCGTCTTCATGCTTTGCTCGGTGACCTCCAGTTGTTTCTTTGCGTGCAAAACGCCGTAATAGGAGGCGACCACCCTAAAGACGATTTCCTGGTCAGTTCGTTCCAGTTGATGGCCTGCCGCATCCTTCGCGCGCTCTGCGCGGGTGACCGCCCGCCAGCTACCCAACGAATCAAACAGATTCCACGTCCCGCCGAAGCGAGTCGCGAAGTTGCCGAAGGGCGGTGGCGTGTTCAGGACGTTGAGCCCGAAGTCCGCCGTTGTGAACCGCTGTTGCCGCAACTTGTTGCCGAATACGTACACCGGATCGTTTCCTCGAGTCGCCGTCTCTGAAAAAGTCAAGTGGGGCAAGAGGAAGGATCGAGATTCCCTAACATCAGCGGAAGCAGCTTTTGCATCGGCGAGCGCTGCCTTGCGTTCAGGGTTCTTCTCCAGTGCGATGGTTACCGCCTGTTGAAGCGTGAGTCGCGGTGGTTCCTCTGCCTGCTGCGATAGGAGAAAAGGTGGGTTGCTCAAGGCCATGACCGCGAAAAAAATAATGCCTGCCACGGCACTCCTGCACACATTAGATCTCATCGAACCCTTCCCTCCGGAGAAGATCCGCCCCGTCCATTAACTATCGACCTCATCAGAGAAATCTCTATCCGCACGTCAGCTTCTTCGCTTTCCCCGTTTGGGAATCGCGCCTAAACTTCCATCACTGCCGGGCAGGGCTTCATCCATGCGGTTTGCTCTTCGACAATCTCGTACGTGGTATGCAAGCTTGCCGTTTGCTTCACCATCGCGCCGACCGAACAATACTTTTCCTCGGAGAGCCGGATGGCTTCCTTGAGTGCGGAAGGATCTATCTCGAAGCCGGTGACCACATGGTGTAGGCGAACTGAGGTAAACACTTGTGGCGGGCGATCCGCCTGGTCGGCTTCCACTCGCACTTCATAGCCTGTCACCTTTTGGTGAAACTTCTGTCGAAGAACGGTGATGACATCGAATGCTGTGCAGCCGGCTAACCCTACTGCTACCAGCTCAATAGGCTTGGGACCAGTGCCCCCGGCAGGATCGTCCAGCAACATGTGGTGCTCGCTGCCGGTTGTGGCGGCGAACTGCCTCTCGGCCTTAAGTGGTTGAGTAAGAAGGACTTTAGCGGCAATCATTTTTGCCTCTCAGCGGCCCGGTCTTTCAGCGCCACACCAATAAATGCAAGAGATCCAAATTTGTTACAGAAAAAGCGTTGCCGAGCCGGTCGGAAGGCGAGTGACTCAACATCAGTTGTTTTGCGATCTGCCCCCTTCGGTTTGTTTCTCTGACGATTGTCGTTTCGCGTCTGCGGGGAGGGCGGTGATCAGGATCACGGCCAGATGTGATGTTGGAGATGGGGATGTAGTGCCGCTGTTCAAAACCGCACACTCGTTAGTGAAATGAGTCGAGTCTGCTACTGGGGAATGCGGACGAATCCGGGGAGTGTGGAGGGGCCTAACGTCGCATTGCGTCGATTGGGCCGCGCTTGGTGATGCCCGCCATTAGACCCTGATACTCGGATAGCAATTCCCGTCTGAGTCTTGCCGCAACCCGCGGGTCCGGCGATTCATTTGGTGTCGTGCGGCATTGCTGGATCGATTTCTCCAGGCTCGATAGAAACACCTTGCACGGATCGCAGCCGTCCATGTGCTTTTCAAGCTCTTCACAAAGGGAATCATCTAGGGCGTCATCCAGATAATTGGAGAGTTCGGCGAACATTTCCTTGCAGCGCCGCTGGCGCGGAAGTGCGGAGGGGTGCATTTCCCCTGCGGGTTTTGCCGTTTGATGGCGCATACGATGCTGATCCAGCTTAGCTAGCTCTTTTCGCACGAAGAGCCGCGCCCGGTGCAGCCGCACGCGGATTGTCCCGGGCCGCAGGCCTGTGATTTCTGCGACGTCGGAGTCAGACAGCTCCTCCATGTCATGCAACACCAGAATGAGCCGATACTCGGCAGGCAGTTTTTGCACTGCTTCCCGCAGGCGCTTTGCACTCTCGCGACGCAACAGTGATGTCTCTGGCGTTCCATCGGGATTGCCAGATAGCTTCTGCAATTCCTGGCGGTCCGGCATCAAATCTTCGAGGGAGAGATCTTCCTTGGGAGCAAATTTGCTCTTGCGTCTGCTCATTAGACAACGATTCTTGGCGACCTTATACAGCCAGACCATCAGAGCCTTGGGGCTGTCGAACTTTGGCAGGTAGGGGACCGACTTGAGCAGCACTTCCTGCATGGTGTCTTCAGCATCTTGCCGCTGCCCGCACACCTTCATGCTGAACGAAAAAACTGTTTTTTGTAACAACGCCAGCGCTTCTTCCACAGACTTAGGGTCCTTGCGCTGAATCAATTGGACGACTTGCTCAATCTCGGGTCGCACAGGCTAACTGTAGACGCCGGGGGAGGGGCTTTCCCGGATGTGTTCCCGATTCTGGTTTGCTATTTGCCGCGAGTCCGATGTTCTCCGCTGTCACTAACGTGGGTGCAGGATTGCGTGCAGCTAGAGAGGCAAGAATGGCTCCGAAATGCATGTAAGGGACATCAGATAGGGTACTCAGATTTTTGACCACCTCGCCTGTTAACCGAATGTTCTGGCAAACTCGCATACATGCAAGAAGGAAGCACCCGCCTCGTGAGCAGATCGAGTGAACCTCTGACCTGAGACATTCCCCGCCTATCACGGCCGTATGGGGATCAATCAGGGAACCGGTGAGTGGGTTATATACCTCTCTTTTTGCCTCTCCTCCCGGGCGACACCAGGAAAAACGTATTGGTACCAAGACTTTTTCTCCGTTTCTCCCTTCTCCATGTTCCTTAAGTAAATTGGAGATGTGATTGATATTTCTCCCCCAGCCGCGGATCTTTCCGGGGGAATAAACTTTTTTCTTACTTTTTTCCTTCTGGATGTTCCTTATATATATGAGGGGAGTTCTCGCCGAATAGTCTCGTGTAAGCTTGGTAGACCTTATTCAACTGGGAGACCTACCAAGCGTAGTGAACGGCCGAGGGACGACGCGCCGGAAGCGAGGGTAAAAACCTACTATGTGGAGCCAACGCTCCAAGTGTGCCTTGGCACTGGACAAGATGGGCAAAGCAGAAACTCGGTTCCGAGATGTCTCGAGCCCGGCCCCCTCGCGGTTTAGACCGGCGTGAACTAACAGTGGAGATTTTGCCCCATGAATCTTCCTACTACTCACATTGAAAGAATCAGGGACCTTGGTTACACCGACTCTGAAGCCCGCTTTCTCTACATCGTGGCGGTGTTCTCGGGTTACTTCACTCTGGACACTTCCGAGCTTTCACGGGAAGCGTCTACGGAAAGCGTCCCACCTCCTTTGCTCAGAAACTCCTCAAGCAAGGTCATGCCACCGTCCGCGACTACATGCGGAGAGGCTCCATATACCATCTCTTCAGGAACCGCACCGAACGTGGTATGGACTAGCGGCGGAAACTGGGCTGCAAGCAGGCGAGCTGTGCGGACTGACGGTGGATGACATAGACATAGAGCGTGGAATGCTTCAAGTGCGGCAGAGCGCATGGCGGGGGAAATTGGGCGATCCGAAGACAGACGATTCCGTCCGGGTTGTCGAGCTTTCGCCTCAGGCTTGCGCGCATTTGAGAACGTTCTTGAAGTCGTGGCATCCGAACGAGCGTCGGCTCCTCTTCACCACTTGCAACGGAACGCCGTGGGATCAGAACTTGTTGCTGAAACGAAAGTTCAGACCATTGCTTCGGTCGCTACGCATTCAGGTGCCCCGCGGCAATGGCTTCCACGCCTTCCGTCATGCGAATGCAACTCTGATGAACAGTTTCGGAGCATCGCAGAAATTGCGTCAGCAGAGGCTCGGTCACGCGGACGGATCGCCAGTCACGGAGACAATCTATACTCATGTGACTAGCGAGGACGGAAAGCGGATCGCGGCGCAACTTGGCAAGGCAGTATGGGGAGTTTTGGACCCCAGTTGGACCCTAAAAGAAAACGGCTCAGGAGTGGAGGCTCCTAAGCCGTTGTATCTAAACTAGAAAATGGTTGCGGGGGTCAGATTTGAACTGACGACCTTCGGGTTATGAGCCGGATAAAACACTAGCCCGTCTTTGCTTCTCAACAACTTACGTACGCGTTGTTCTACCTATTTCACTGGTGTTCTTCGATAGTTTGTTCCCAATTTGTTCTCGATTTGTTCCCAGTTCCGAATAGACGAGCAACCTCAGTTGCGACATTACGGCGCGGCCAGATAGCTGAGCAGCATTGTTGTGGAGACTAAGGCAAGTTCGCCATCCGCATGTGTGAGCTGCACCGGCGCACCGCGATCGTGTCGGCCGAGATGACAAAAGCTTGTCAGAGTTTCCCAGAGATCTCCCAGCTTCTTGCGCTTCGCTTCCTCAATACCGTTCAATAGATGAGCCAATGCATCGGCACGCGAAATCTGAGCGCCAGTGATACTGAAGCCCAAACACTCAAAAGCCTTGAAACAAGACATCAATGCTGAATCTTCTCGCCCAGCCCGATGATGGTTCCATGCTTCCTTGAGATGATTCTCGGCACGTCCAAATGCCGGCGGAAATGAAGGGATCGAAAGCTCTTGCAGAATGATGTGCCGAAATCCCACGCCATCCAGAATTCCAGCCCAAGTTGCATGGTCGACCTTGAATCGGATCGGGTAACCATTACTCTCGGAGTCATATGCCGATTCTTCGGCATAGTGACTACTACCGTGGGGTCTTCCATCGCTAGCTAGATATTGCACATGGGCAACAAGACGACTCCTGAACTCGAAGTACGGCTCCTTGCCTTGTCTTAGGCTCTCGATCTGATGCAGTTGGTTGGGTGTGAAATGCCAAAGCAACTTTAGGGACCGGAATGACTGCGGCGTAAATGTCGGAACCTCGGTAGATATTGAAGTCAAATCAAGCGACAGCCGCGACAAGAATTGTGCCTGTCCACCGTGGCTGTCCTTTAGCAACCAGAGCTCATATTCTTGAACGATAAGGGTCGCGTTTCTCTGGGGTCGATTCTGCATGGAGCATTCGAATACGATACCCCCGAGGCGTGTTTGGTCGGCACTGATGCGCGTGCGCTGAACGTAAAACATATCTGGAGAGTTTATCAGAGCGAGACCAGGGCCGGTGACCCTACTAGAATGAGTAGAATGGCACGCAAAGAGAAAGTTGCGGCAAGATTGTTTTTTGCATCCCGCTGCTGTGGAGGATTCTTATCTGGCCGCCCCCTCGATCACATCGCGCAGTTCTTCGACCGAAACCCATGGATGCCGATGTAACATGCGGTGGCAGTTCGCACAGACCATCGCAAGGTCCTTCAACTTCATAAGCGTCTTAGACGTTAGTTTGGAGATGGGGAAACGATGATGTGCTTCGATGAAATCAACTCCTCGTTCGCCGTATTTGTCTGAGAAGTTGAATCCGCATACTTCACAATAGGGAGACTGATGTTTTTCTCTAAATCGAGCTTTGGCGTCCGAGACCAGCCCTCTATTTCGTTGGCGCTCCATCCTTTCGTGAAGTATGAGCTTACGACGACCCTCCTCGTACTTCTTGTCATCGATATCGGAGAGCATCTCAAACAAGGAGTCGTCTACGGATTCCTCGGTGCGACGCTGTTTGAGTTCATCAAGCGAAATGTGGAAGAACTTCAAGAGAATTAGCTTCTCAAAAGTCTTGAGTTCCTCGCTCGGCACCAGTCTACTTGTAGAGTTGGCGTTTGGTGCCCAGTACTTCTTGGGTCCGCCATACGTTGAACGTTTTCCATTGCAGGTTCGTAGGCAACGATAGTGTCGTTCGACCCACCTAGCGTTTGGGTTCTCGAGATTTGATGTGATTTGTCCAAATAGCTGAATATCGTTTCCGTGACACAGGTAAACGTAATCCCCAGGCTGCATCACGGCCCTGAAGTGCTCGCCCTGTTTTTTGCCTGTGTCCCGGTATATGGTCAGAACCGACCGTTCTAGCAACTTTTGACGTTCTTGCTCGCTGAGCGATACCAGGCCATGAGAGTGTTTCCATATTCGGACAGGACTCTCGGGAAGATCAGAATGCGCGCGGCGCATCGAATGACGTGCGGTGGTCTGTATGGTTCCCATCGGCTGATGTTCGCCACTTGAAAGCTAAGGAATGGTTCGCAGACCGTTAGACAAGGCAGTTCCAAGCCTCCTCAAGATCGTCACCAGGGACCTGACTTCCTCCGGCTTTATCGAGATTTTTCGTCCAACCGCCGCTGTCGCATCTGCCGTGTTTCTTACATATGCCTCGTCAACGATTCCCATTTTATGAGCGAGTAAATGACGCTTCTGAAAGCAGCGGCATGCAAATTGCCATTCGTCAGGTGCCAGGCTTGCAGAAAAATCGAAACCCCAGTGCGCTCTTATACTGTCGCGGACACCCAGAAGGTTCTGAAATGAGAACTGCTTCGCTTTGCTAGGGTCGCCAATTTTGTCGGCATGCACACGGCACATTTCTCGCCCAAATCCATCGAATGCTGAAACCGCATCCTCCAAGGCGTTAGGAATAAGATGCCCAGCCAGGGTTGGGTCACCTGACTGCTCGGCAAGTTCGACCTCCTTCAAGCACAAATCGAGATTCTTTTCGAGAATCTGGAGCGAATTGTGCTCGCCGCAATCAGGGCAGAATGCGAATACACCATAAATTGCATAACGAAGAGTGCAGTGGCTGCAGATCACCTCTGTTTCGAGCTGCTTCTCGCGGTAGTACTTAAGCGGTTCGAACTTGCCTTCGACCGTAACTTTTAAGCCGATGCTGAAGGGGCCCTGCGGTTTAACCTCAAGCCTCTTAAAGCTACTCGTTAGGTCCTTGAAAAGCGCTTCGCTTACCGTTCGGACGGCGACTGATTGCGCATACTCGATTTGTTCTTGTGTGCAGAATTGGTCTTGTCCCGCACTGAATCCGCAGTACGGGCAGTGGCAGGGCAAGTCTTGCCCGATGAGCCCGGTACCCAATTGAATTTTGAAATACCCCAAACAACTTGCACCCGGACATTCTCGACCGATAAAGCCTTCCTCATCGTTTTGAAGGGACACTTTAACTTGATTGTTTTCGAGCCTTTTGGTGTTTTCCATACTCATGTCGTTCTGCTCATATCCAATCTAACTACATGAACTTGCGCCTCTTGAATGCGGCCACGTCCGATGCTTCGAGGTCGAACCACTCGCCGTTTTTCCGCCTCAGTTCAAATCGCTTGTGCCAGTACGCCTCGATACCTGCCGGGTCGTCTGTACGGACGACGTGTACAGTCTTTAATTTCTCCGGCAGTTGAATGCCCAACTCATATTCCCTGCGTCCAGCTGCATTGCTTCTGCCAAGCTTGTAGAACTTCCCAGACTTCATCAGGTAAACGTAGCCGACGATTGTTAGCTTACCGTCACTATGGTCTCCATTGGCAGTGAGGTGACTTGCTACCGTTGCGCAAAACTCGGCCACATCGTCATACCCGGAGCGGAGCCGGCAGTAATCAAGAATCTTTGCGGCAAACTCAGGCTTCGAACCGAAACGCCCGAAGGTCTTATCGTTCGGAAACCCGGGGTCCTTGCGCACCTTCATCCTGATTTCAGCGACAACCGGAAACCGCCCTAACTCACGCATCAACGCAACGAACTTCTCAATTAGCAGTTCTTCTTCATACGCGATTGTCTTCTGGTTCGGCTCAAGTCCGGCTTCACTGACGGCGTCGTTCCAACGCGCCCAGTATTTCCCCTTCCAGTCCGATTCCTTGATCCCAGTTTCGCGGAAGAATCGGAGCCTGCCCAAGGGAATCCCGCCGTTGGCTTCCGCCGTGCGCTTGATTTCGTGCAGGATGTGTTGTTTGTTCATTCAGTTGCGAAGATTATACGCTGAGCCATGCTATAAATCTTAAATGACGAAAACGGTTGAGCAGTGGCTCCTCTTCAAGTATGTCGGCGGCGAGTTCACGCCACTGTCGAAACCATTCAGAACGAAACAACAGGCAGAGAAAGCTCGCTCGAAATACCCCGAGCGGGAGCGCAAGACAATCGGCGTAGGCGTAATCCGCCTTCCGAAAAACGGATGATATACTCGCCTATTCGGAGGTCTCAAATGATCGTGACCAAGGAAAGGCAAAGGAAATTTAAAACGCCGCTTGGCGGTGCACTTGTGTGGGGACTGGTCAACTCTGCAACGTATGGTGTCGCGGGTTGGCATATCATTCTCCAAAATGAAAAAGGACTCGAAAATTATTTCTCCGAAGATGGCAGAGTTTATTCGAACGCAGTCGTTCGCTCAGAGAATCTTGTGATCGGATCGGCGGAGACTGACAGCGAAAAGGTTGGGCTGCTACGCCGACTTTGGGAAGAATACATTATGCACTTGGACCTTCTCCCCATAAACTCCCCGGACGTTGTCGCTATCGGCTAATCCTCATTGGCTTGCAAAGAACTACCATCTCGACGAATCGGCAGACTACCGCCGTTGCCTGCGTGAAACACTTAATCTCACGCCCCATCATTCGCACGTGGTGTGACAGCGTCTTGCGTCCGGCTCTGGTTCATCGCGGTTTCGCATTCGTCAGCGAGCACCCGTTGACTATCTATCCGTGCCTGCGCATGCTCAGCGGCCTTTCTTACTTCCTCGGAGGAATCTCGCAATAAATCGCCAAGAAGATTCCTTGCCTCCTCATAAAGATGGTCACCTAAAGCATAGGCAGCCTTAAGCCTTACATTCGGAGATTCGTCAGCCGCAAGTGCCCGCAGAATCTCGAATATGCGAGGGTCCTGAGTTCCACCCAAGAATGTATAGCGCTTACCCTGGACAGTCTTTCTGATTCGAGTCGTAAAACCACGAGTGCAATCTGCAGCTGAAGCACGGAGGTTGGAGTCTGAATCTGTGGATAACTTTTGCAGAACGCAGAAATACTCTTCCCGGGGAAGACCCTGAGCCAGGAACAGTCCGGATTGTCTGAAAAAATGGTGGGGACTTTTAACTAATTCATCGACCAACGTAGGCAGCTTGCGTCGCTGCACTTCGTTCTTGTAGTCGGGCAAAGAAAAACTGGCTTGAGAAATCCATTGAATTCTGATGTGGGCCCTCTCGCTAACAAGAAAGTCACCGTCTTCGCGGAGAGCAGAGTCTACCTCCGCTTCGATTTCCTTTCCCGACTCGTCGAAGTAGGTTATGTGTATGGGGTAGGAGTGCTTGATGGCGAGGCGAATCCGATCCAAATCTTCCGCCCGGACTTGCATTTTGTGAAGTCGCGGTTCCTCTATCGACTTCAGTTTCAGGGTCTTCCTCCGCGCAACTTCCCAGTGGCCAGCGTCGATAGGCACAACTACTACCTTGTCATCGGACAAGGAGATTGGGAGGACGAACAATTCTTCTTGCCTCACATAGCATTGCATCGCCTGATGTTCGCGCAGGCACGCGGCTATAAATTGCCGCACCGCGATAGTCGAATCAGATTCGTCGGAAGAACTCATATCAGTCTGTTCTTCCGGGCACAGACAATTCCGTCGAATCTGCCAATATTATCTTGGTAGGTTTCCAGTGTGTCTTGATGTCCTCTAGATGCTTACCTCGTAGTTCCGGGAAAGCCATGTAGAGATTGCCGTAATCTGTGGTTCCAGAAGCATTGGCCTTTAGCGGCCGCAGCACCTTCACAGGGATTTCGCCCAAAGAATTTCCCAGCACATCGGAAAGTGCCAAGCTGCCTTCGAATGCGCGTATATCTTTGTTCCCTGCCTTGAATGCGATTCGGGCTTCAAATCCGTTCATGAAACTGTTATTTGATTCTCTAAGGTTGTACAGGGCCACCGTCACTAGGTCGCGAAGCGCTGCCTCTTTAGCAGCGATTTCAGCCGCTAGCTTTTCCTCTTTTTCTTTTTCCGCCTTTTCCTTTTCTGCTTCCTCCGCAACCCATTTCCTCTGATCTTCAATCATCTCGCCAACTGTCTTACCAGTTGGGATGCTGGGCTTGCCGCCTTGGAACACGGTCGATAAATTTAGGCGCATCATGTAACCTGCCAACAATTGCCGATCGTTGTCGGTCAAATCCTTACTGGTTGAAATCTCGCTCATAATTTTGTCTTTGTTTTCATCGGTCACCTTCTTACTCCTGATGTTTGAACACGATGAACACAGAAAGACAATGGCGCAGAGCAAGACCAGATTCCTGAATTTCATAGTCCAATGCCTCCAGTAACATGGGAAAGCATAGAACGGTTCAATGAAAGACTACAGAGATATGGAAATGTACGTTCAGTAGAAGTTACTGAACCCTTGAGAGGCCATTGTAGTTACCTTCTGCCTCGTGATGACGGCGAGAGCGGAAGGAAGTTTCGTACCAACCGTTCAGAGTTGGATCACGGATAGACCGGGGATTCTCTTGAAATCGCGGAGATTCAGGGTCGCGACTTCGTAGCCGAGATACAACGCTGTCGCGCCGATCAGCAGGTCCTCGAACGCAAACTGGACGCCCATGGCTTCCTGTTGGCCTTCGATACGCCCAGCTAGCCGCGCGATGTCGAGCGTCACCGGATGCACGGGCACGTCACTCGAAAGCCGCTCGATGAATTCCAGTCGTCGTTGTTGTTGCGCTTGGGTCTTGGTGCGATAGGCTCCATGCACCAACTCGGCGATGGTCACTACTGACACCCCGATTTCGATCTCGCCCTGAGCTGCCTTCACTTGTTCTAAGATTTCCCGAACGGTATGGCCTCGGCGTTCGGCAGCGATAATAATGCTTGAGTCGAGGACTATTCCCACGCTGGCGGGTTCCACGGCTTGCGGTGGCTGAGAATTTCTTCTACGTCTTCTGCGAAGTCTGGATCAAGGATCGGGGCCTTGCCGGTTTCTTCTTCGTGTGCTTTGGCTAACGCGATGCAATCGGAGATGCTTCGACGGATCGGCTCGGCAGCGTGAAGGACGGCTACGGGCCGCTCGCCATTTTCAATGACGATCTCCGCGCCCGCTCGCACGCGTGCCATCAACGCAGCAAAGTCGCTCGCCGCTTCCGTCTCGGAGATGTGAATCACATCCTTAGCCATATGATGATTATACACCGTTCTTTCGCCCTATGTTTTGGCAGAGGGTTTGCGTTTCTTCTTGGCTTTCGCCCATCGTGCGCGTGCTGCTTTCCTGGCAAGCTCTATCCTCTCCTGTGGTGTGAGAGCTGCCATGCGTGCTTTTACACCCTTGCCTTTTGCTGCCTTCCCGCCCTTTCTGCCCATCTCACTCATGACTTTGGAAATCAGATCGCGTCTCATGCTTTTATCTTATGACGAATGGGTTCCACTCACCAGTTGTGAGGCTTGACAAGCATCGGTCGGTTTGTGATAATTCTATGCACATGGCGCTATGTGCATGCGCTTTGTGATTGATAGTGCGAAAGTTTGATTAGGTGAGTGAACGGGACGCGCCCGTGCTTGTAACACGAACGCGCCCCTGACCAAAGTCGCCTGGATTAGAGGCAACAATGGCTGTCACAAAAGGTAACGGGTTCCCCTTTTGGGTGCAACCCGCCCATCTGCGTTTCGCTTTCATCGCCCGCCGCATTCCACTGCGCGTCGCGCATCCCCCGCCGTAGTTCTGTCCAACTGAATCCGTCTGTCCATCTGGGTCGGCACTCGACTCCATCGGAGACGTGTGTCCCGACGCGCCTATTTAACCTCCGAAGCTGCGGTCACTTTGCCGCCGAAAGGACATTTGGTCATGGAGAAAGCACATCTGTATGAAGCGCTGTATTTGGTTAACCACGGTATTGACGAAGCCGTTCGGGGAGTTCAGCGCCTGAAGAAATCTCCGAAACTCTTCATGGAGGCCTACCATAAGTCCATGGCTGGACTCGAACGCCGTCGCTCCATCATCAACCTGCAATTCATGCTCGAAATGCGCAAGTTGGAAGAAGACGATGAGTCGCACTTCGAGGAAGAATTCAACGTCTGGCTCTCCGACGAGCCCCTAACCAACAACGAAATCTGTGAATTGATGCGCGGCGTCGAACGCGAGCGCAAACTGGAAGGGAAGCCGCCGTTGGTCCAGTTTCTCCCCCGGAGCAAGCGCCTGAAGAGAACGCCTAAAAAAACCGAAGGAGTCCACTCCAGCCGCAAAGTAAACGGTTCGCCGACACCCGCTTCGGCCGTCAAGAAAGCAGAGCCGGAGGACGCGCATGCCTAAGAAGACAAAACCAAAGGCCGTGTGCGGCGGGGAGACGCCTCTGACTCCGATTACGGCGAAGGCGCGGAGGAAACTCGACAAGTCGATCAAGAAGAAGTACGACCGTTTTCGTAGGAGATACCCCGAAGTTCATGGCAGGGTCGTCGACTTTATCACCCATTCTATCGAGGACGGGACTCTGTACTTCACCGTGCGTTTCAAGGACAAGACGGACTTCTCGCTCCGCTACGCGTGCGACATGTTCGTTGTTGGCGCAGACTTTTGCGACTTCAAGACCGGTGATTTCGAGATGATCCGAGAATACTTGAGGCCGATTCCGAGATAGAGACGAGACGTTGCGAGGAACGGTTGGTCGGAATTAACGGTAGTAGGAGCCTGTCGCGGAGGAGAAAGCACGACTTCGCGGGCGACATTTGCAGTAGCCCAAAACATGAGGGCACTTAAGAAAGTGCGTGGTGACCACTGTTTGCACACGTGTGCAGGAGCATCCTGTGCCTATGGCCCCGTGGAGTGTAGCCTGGACAGCTAAGATAACGGCATAAGATACATCAAGTATTCTATACTTGACATAACGTTCGTCGTAGCGTACTATGGAGAGTGTCTTCGGGGAGGTTAACGTGCCCCAGCAACCCTTTCAAAATGAGCTAGCCGACAGCCGTAGAATCACGCTCTTACTCTTCTATCTCGCGGCGCTTCTCTCCGTCATCGCCATCAGTCTTGCTGGCAGAATTCTACCTTTCCGCACGCCCTTACTCGCCCTGTCCGTTGCGGGAGCAGGAGCGGCAATTCTGTTTCTGTTGCGTCTTCTCCGGTCGAATGATGAGCGCGAACGGCAGATCAACTACAGTGCATTGACGTTTGCCTTTACCGGGACGCTGATTTTTTCTCTGGCTATCGGCTTCTTGCAGGGCCTCGGTTTCCATCCCATGTCCTGGTTAGGTATTCCCGCGCTCATGATCATTCTGTGGAGCATTGGATTAATTCTTTACTCGTGGCGGTACCGATGAAGACCCGGCTACGCATATTGCGAGCGGAAAAGGAATGGTCGCAAGCCGAGCTTGCAGCTCATGTGGGAGTAGCTCGCGGAACCATTAATGCCATTGAAAACGGCAAGTACGACCCAAGTCTCCCTCTCGCTTTCAAGATCGCCCGCGCCTTTGGCAAAAGCGTGGAAGAGGTTTTTCTGTATCAGGAGAACGAACAACCAGCAACGACGAATTCCGCCGTCTAGCTAGTCCCATCCACGCCAATGAGTATCGCATTGTACCTCCGACTTCTTTCGGTCGGCCTCTTGTGCCCGTCGCTGTTGTCCCCTGTGCGGCCACTAGTATCGTGCGAAACGGTTCGTCTCGCCTTCTTGCGTAGTCCATTTCCGCCGGGAGGAGACGACCATGTCGCGAGGATTTGATTTCGATTCTTTCGGGATGGACGATTTCCGGGGGTCCGACTCCTATGATAGCGGCAGAGAGATTGGTGCCGGCAGGGGAGGCAGCTCTCTATCTGGCGCAAGCGTCAGACTACAGCTGCAAAAACTGCACGAGAAGGAAACGATCTCAGACCGTCGCGACTCGCAGGCAGAAACCAGTCGCACTGCGTCACCGGACCGTCGCGACTTGCCGCTTCGATCTGACTGCGAACGGACCCAGTATAGCGACCGGGACAGAACGTATTCGCTCAGACCATCGGAGGTCCGCACGCTCACCGATGTAGGCAGGTTTCGCGTGGTGGCCGTTGAAGACTTGGCCAACCTTGGCTACCCCGGCGACCGCCCCGGAATGGATAGCGATCTCCGCAACCTCGTGCAGCAAGGCCTCCTGCAGAGACGTGGCACGAGTGCCCTCAAGAAAGAATCTCAGCACGTCCTCACGCTCACCAAACAGGGACAACGTTTCCTGCGACGGCATGGTCTGGCGCCAGAGGACCAGACGATCTACTCCGGTCTCGTAAAGCCCAAGGAGGCCAATCACGACGCATCGCTCTACCGCCTCTATCAAAAGGCCGCTGGGGAGATCGAGGGCAACGGCGGGAAGGTCTTCCGCGTTCAGCTCGACTACGAGTTGAAAGAAAAACTTTATCGGAAGCTCGGCAAAGCGCAGACGCAAGATGATGGCCGGAACCAGCGGTCCAAGATTACCTTTGCCCGTGAATTGCACCTGCCTGTCGTGAATGGCAAGGTCGCCTTCCCTGACGTTCGGATCGAGTACGCGAACCAAGAGATGGAAATCTCGCGCGTGGACCTGGAACTGGCGACAGGCCACTACCATGCCCAACATCTCGCCGAAAAGGCACGCGCGGGTTTTCAGATTTACGCCCGATCTGAGGATGCAGCGGGTCTCCGCCGAGTGCGGGACGAACGGGAGATCATGACGGCAATTCTGAGTCTTTGAACTTATGGAGTTCCGAAAATCCAGCATCGAGAACCTCCGCAGCCTTGGCTACACCCAGGACGAAGCTAAATTCCTGTACCTCGTGGCCATGCACTCGGGATACTTCTCGGCCCGCCAGTACCTGACCTTTGCTGGTGCCAAGAGCGGCGAGAAGAGCATGGCATTTACTCAGAAGGTCCTAGCGAAAGGTCATGCCGCGACCCGTATGCTGCTCAGAAACGGTCGTGTCTATCACTTGTTCTCGCGTCTGGTGTATCGAGCCATTGGCCGGGAGCATCTTCGCAACCGCCGCGAACATTCCGTCGAGCACATGCGCACGAAACTGGCGATTCTGGATTTTGTCCTTGGGCATCTCGATTACCGGTATCTCGAAACCGAGGACGATAAGGTCGCCTACTTTTGCAAAGATCTGGGCATCGCTAGATTCGTGCTGCCCGCAAAACACTATGCCGGAGCGATCCGGGAGAGAACAACCGCCCGAAATTTCGTAGATAAATTCCCGATGTTTTTCTCGCCAGAGTCTTCTTCACCACCTGTGGTCACCTTTAGTTTTGTGGACCCCGGACTCCTGAGTCTGGCGAGTTTTGATACGCATCTCTTTGCATACAGCGGCCTGTTTTCGGCTCTGCCGCACGTGCAGTTCGTTTATATTGCAACGCGTCCGACGCACTTTGAGGCAGCACGAGAGCTCTTCGAAGTGACGGCTCCTCGTGTTACTGATCCCGATCCTGGCGTGGAAGGCTTGCGTTACTTCACCTACCGGCGCTACTGGGAGAACAAGGAATACGCAAAGCTCGACGCGGAACGAGTCGAATTTCTGAAGGATGCAACAGAGCGTTATCAAGAGCCGAGGATTGAAGCGCTTTATCGCCCGTGGCTTCTCGGGCAGATTCCCGTGAATGCTGTCACGGAAGAGTTTCGAAGGTTGGCACCGAGACGAAACGTGTCATTCCGAACCGAACTCGTGGACGGTCAAACCGCTCTTTTCGAGCACAGTCCGACAAATCCAAAGCCACAGAAGGAGACCACTCCGGTGAAGAAGGGTCTCCAGCCGACTTTCAACCCAGCTTTCAGATTGGGGTTCACCAACGAGCAGCACGAAACGCCGGAGGAATAAGGAGATGCAAGAAGGAGGAACGGCAAGATGCACGCGGGCAAAACACTCGGAAGGCCGGGAGCGACCCCACTTTGGACGGCCTTCAGCCGCCCAAACCCCTGTGGGGTCGCTCCCGGCCTGTCACCACAGAACGGTGACCGTGTCTTGCCCGCGTGCATACAGAAATGTATTCGACCCTAAATCCAGAGACGAAGAGAAGCCGATTTCAGAAAGGAGAAGATCATAGTGCCAATCTTGAAAGCGCCACCCAAACAACCAAAAACCACAGTCGTGCAGTTACGGCTCGATGACGATGCAAGAGAGAGGCTCACAAAATACGCGGAGTTTCTTGATTGCTCACCATCGCATGTCGTAACGGAAGCTCTCAAACACGTTTGTCAGAAAGACAAGGAGTTCCAGTCCTGGCTTTCAGACCAACACACAAAAACAGCCGACCCGACCAAGAAGGGAGAATCATTCCAACTGGAATTGAAATGACAAGCCATGCACCGCCGTCTCCAATTCGATAAGCGTGAGAACCCAGCGTCCGACCGACGATATGGCTCACGCTCTGCTGTCACCATTGAAGCACCATCCAACATCATCGGAAGGGAAAGATCATCCACAACAGCCGCAGCAACGATTGTTGATGACTCACAAAGTGAATCGCATGTTCCAGCACATGCCGCCACAAACCGGGCGGCCACAGGAGAGAAGAGAACGGATGACCAACTCCTGACGGTTGATGAAGTGGCGACACGCCTATCGGTCAGCCGCAACTGGGTCTACAACCATGCTGACGCGATTGGAGGCTATCGTCTCGGAAAGTATTTGCGGTTCTCGTGGCCTAGAGTCTTGGAGCGGTTGGGACGATGAAAACCATGCCGAGCACACTCTCTGAGAGCCGGCAGGGGATCGTTCAGTATACCTTGACCCCAATCGTAAGTGTATATACATTTACAAATGATATGGGCAGGCCTCGCATAACGCATCACGACCGACGCAGCAAATTGTTTCCACTCAGACTATCGCCCCGCGAGACGGCATTCTTTTCACGCAAGGCTCGCGACCTGGGGGAATCCGTTGCTTCGGTCCTGCGGAATGGAGGAATGCTCTATATCAAAATGAGAGGCAGAGACGGGTCACAAAAGCGAAAGGAGAAAAAACAGTGACTCGTCGTCAATCGTATCAGCAAGGCCATGTGTCAAAGCCGATCCCAACCCGGTCCGGTGCTGTCTTCAAAATACGTTATCGGGTGAAGTCGGCTGATGGGAAGTGGAATCAAAAGGCCGAGACGTTGTACGGACTTTCCGGAAAGAAAGCAGCCCGTGCCGTCTTAGAAGAACGAATCCGCGGGGCATCCTTCGCCAAGCCTGAAGGCTCGGACATGAGCCTGAGAGCTTTCGTAGATGCCTGGTGGAAGCCTTACTTGCAGCGCAAAGGTGTGAAGCCATCCACGAAAAGGAACTACGATTCGATCTTGGAGCTGCATATCTTGCCTGTATTCGGCGAACTCCGCATTGACGAAGTTGTCCCACTGCACGTCGAGAGATTCATCCAAACAAAAGTGGAGAGTGGGCTTTCGGGAAAGACTGTCCGCAACTTGCTTTTGGTCTTACAGGGAATCATGTCGCTTGCACTGGACAATGACCTGATCGACCGTTCGCCGATTCGGAATCGACACAAACCAACAGTCGACAAGCACGAGAAGCCGATTTGGTCTCCCGCTCAATTGTTGAATATTCTGAGCGCGGCTCCAACAGGTCTTCGAGCATTTTTCGACTGTGTGGCCCTAACCGGGACTAGGCTGGGTGAGGTACTGGCGCTGAAATGGAAGCACGTTGATTTGGAGCGAAGAATACTCCGAATCGAGCATAGTCTGTGGCGAGGCCAGCTTCTCTCGCCTAAGACGACGGCAAGCACGCGAGACATCCCTTTGGGAAGTGCCCTAAACGAGACTCTCACGAATCACCGTGAAAGCTCGTTGCATCGGGGACCAGATGACTTCGTGTTCTGCAAAAAAGACGGGTCGGCGTTAGACCCGGACGTGCTTCGAAAGGACGCCCTCTACCCAATTTTGGACAGGCTAGGCATTCCGCGAAAGAAAGGCGCGTCAGGCTTTCACACATTCAGGCATTCGGCTGCGAGTATCGTTAACGAGCAGACAGGAAACCTGAAGCTGGCGCAGAAGTTCCTCGGGCACTCCACAATCAAGATGACCGCAGACATCTACACGCACACCTCTGCGGAAGCGGAACGCGGCGCTGCAGTCGCATTAGAACGGGCAATCTACGGCGATTTGTTCCCAGTTGTTCCCAATATCGAGAACAGAACAACTTTGTGGCGCTAAATTAGGCGAAGGAATTGTTACGGCTCAACTCGTAACCGTAAATAAGAAGGGCGCTTAGAGGATTTTCCTCTTAAGCGCCCATGGTTGCGGGGGTCAGATTTGAACTGACGACCTTCGGGTTATGAGCCCGACGAGCTACCAGGCTGCTCCACCCCGCACATCCACTATATCGGACACATGCAGCCGCGTCAAATGGCACCAAGCTGCATGCAGAATTTAGCGCAGAGATTTTCGTTGCGAGGCAGGGAACTACTACCAATCGCTGTAAGGAACATTGTCCAAGAGCGAGACTCGGCTGGAACTCGAATGCACATCAACCATCCCGGTACTCGTTTGATCCGGGCTTAGCAGCACACTATCGAATTGCGGCACCCAGTCCGCTGCTCCAGTCATCGGGTCTTTGGGTACCGTGCGGAGGTATCCAGCTTGCACCAGGTCCTCCAAGGACTGCGGCGCGGCCAGTTTGTCGAGCGTGTAATTGTCAATCGACTGGCGCATCGCCTGAAGATCCTGTTTCAAGGTTGCTTCTCGTGCGCGCTGCACAGTTCTTTGGTATTGCACTGCTGCAATACCAACCAGAATCATGATGATCAAGATAACGATCATCAGTTCGATGAGTGTAAACCCCGTTTCGAATTTCTCGCCGCGGAGTTTTCGCAACGACGGTTTGCCTGTCAGATTGTGCGAGAGTACTTTCAATGTGAACTCTGTTTCGATCTACCAATCCGAATACTTGGTTCCATCCAGCGCTATCCCGCCTGACTTCGAGTAAACATCAAACACGTTTTTCCCGCCCCAGCTCGTCGAATCGGGATCATCTTGAATCGCCCGAAGCCCCCATTCTGCTCTCCCAGTCATGGGATCCACTGGAATCTTCCTCAGAAAACGAATCTTCTTATCGCTGCTTGCTCCGAGCTGTACGCCTTTCACCAGTGTTTCCAGGTCCGGAGGATATCCTTCGCTCCCGATTTCCACGCGGATCTGGTTTCGGTCGGCTGCGTCTTTGTACCGATCAATAGCATCCTTCATCTCTCGAAGATCACGCCGAAGCTCCGATTCTTTCTGTCGAACAACGGTGTATTTAGCGATGGGGAGTGCGGCAGATGAAAGAATCAGCAGAATGGCGCAGGCAATAATTAGCTCCAGCAGCGTCATCCCAGATGCGGAGCCCAACGGAGCTCGGAACATTCGCCTGTGGACTCGCCCGTGCTTTGAAATGTCGTGCAACATTGCCATCGTTCGCACGATCCCGCTACGGCTGGACTTGCAGGGTCGCTTCGCCCGTAATCAGTGGTATCAGTTTCTGCTGCGAATCTTTCGCATTCACTTGCACAATGGACAGGTTTGACGAGCCAGGAGCCAATCCCTTTACGACGATTCCGATCAGCGTTCCACTTCCACTAACTCCGGGTGTGTTCGGCTGCCGCGTCGCGGAAATAATAGCCTGCCCTTTGTCCTTGAACACTTGCTGTACGATGGCGATCTCCTGCGTCCCGCCGGAGAGGAACGTGCCGTGTCTCACTTCCTCCACGCTGATGACCGCCTGGTTGTACTGCAACAACAACGGAATCGAAAAGAGGTCGTTGACGTTGTCAACCACAACCCCGATCGTAGCCGTTTGTCCCGGCTTTAACGACAAGCTCTGCGGCTCAAAGCGAATCTTTGCTGTCGGAGCTCCCTGGACGGCTCCAGTCGCCGGTACTGCAGCACCACCCGGTGCAGTCGTCGGCACACCTGTATTTTGATTCTGCGCTGGCTGCTGCGGCGTCGCTTGCGCAGGCGCTGGCGCGCGGATCTCGCTCTCGCGCTTTGTCTGCACGTTAGTCTCGGTGCCCGAAAACATCGGCCGCAGATTCGCCTTCGTCCATTCCGGAATCCGCAAGATCCGCGGAGTCAGCACGATCAGCACTTCATCTTCTTGGACCTGGTTCTTGCTATCCGCGAAGAGATAGTGCAGCAGAGGAAGTTTCGCCAGCCCGGGCCAGCCATTCAGAGTCTTCGACTCTCCCCGCTGCACCAAACCACCAAGCACGCTGACCTCGCCTTCCTTCAAGCGGATGTCGTCTTCGATTACGCGCTGGCTGATAATCGGCTGCGTGATGCCACCGATTGTCTGATCGCCGGTATGCGAGGAAACTTCCACTTTCAATTTCAAGCTGACGTCACGATTCGGGTGTACTCGAGGCGTCAGATCAATGTTCACGCCCACATCCAGGTAGGTGAACTGCGTATTCACAAGAGGACTGATGCCGCCCGTGGTTCCTCCGGTCACGCCAATGCCCGACGAAAAACTGCCCGTGGCGATTGGTATGCGATCCCCAATTCGCAACTTGGCGGTCTGGCCATCAATGGAGCGAACTTCCGGGTTTTGAATAATCTTCGTTGCCGAGTCGGTCAGAACAGCGGTTGCTGTGAGGCTCGGCATCGTAATGGAGTAAGAGCTGCCATTCAGGTGCCGCAGCTGCTCAAAGGTGACCGAGGATGAACTAGTCGTTGAGGTGCTGCTTGTGCTGCTGCTTGTCGTAGTAGCGTTCGGATTGATCACAATGGTGGAAGTTTGCGGTGGAAGAATGCCCAGATCCCGGAGGCGATCGGTACGCGCCTCCAGTACTTCTACCTGCACCAGTACCTCAGGTTTTGCTTTATCTATGTCGCGAATCATCTTCTCTGCGAGAAGTAATTTGTCCGGTGTGTCGCGGACGATAATTGCGTTCTGCGAGTTAACCTGCGAAAGCCGTTTCAGATCCAGCAGTTGCCGTAGTCCAGTCACAATCTCCGTCAGGTCTTGCGGCTGCACGGTGTTCGAAATATAAAATGTCCTGACAACTTGCTCTTCGTAGTCTCTGCGCTTTTGCGGCTGATCTGGAATCACGAAAATGATATTTTCCGTCACCGGCTTCACGAATGCCTTGCTCTCCAGGTTCACAATCTCCAGTGCCTGCTCCATTGTCACGTTGTTGAGATCCACAGTGATGCGCCGGGCAGGGAAGTCTGGGTCATAGACAACCGTCAGCCCCGCAAGTTTTCCGATCGTGTCATAGACGATTTTCGCATCATTGGACATTTTCAGGTTAATAGGCGCTCGCGAGAGAGGCTTGATTTCCGGCGGTAACGAGACCAGAGGTGCGTCATTTGGATCAGCGGGTGGCTCGGCCGCAAGATCGGCCTCGTGGTTCTTCTCCCCGATCATCTCCACTGTCTTGCGTAACTCTTGGTCCGCCACTGGATTCGAAGGATCGATCGCCTGCGCCCTTTGGAATTCACCGGCGGCCGCTTGCAGCTCACCCTTTTTTCGCAGCGCCACCCCCTGCTTTACGTGCAATTGACTCGCTTCAAAGCGCGCCTTGTCTAGCTTGATTTTGTATTCAGAGTTATACGGGTCCGCTTTTACAGCCTTCTGGTAATAGACAAAAGCCGAATCAAAATCCTGAAGGGTTTCGGCTTTCTTACCCTGAGTGTAGTCGGGTTGGCCCTTCGGGCAGCCCGCTCCGAGCAGTCCGATAGTCACACATACAAATAGGCGTCCCCAGCGGCGCATGTACTCTCCGTGGCCTCGACTTGAAGCTAAGGCAGTCTAACATTCGCTTTAGAGGTGCGGCAAGGTTGCTTAGGTTGGCCGCCCCCCTTGAAATAACCATGCTTTGTGTCGAGAGTGACAAGTTTTAACACACCAGTTATGATGGAAAGTTGTGGCCAAGCCCGCGAAAAAATCAGAGAAGTCCGCAAAGTCTGAAGAGCTAATCGTCGCTCAGAACCGCGCCGCTTCCTATAATTACCATATCCTTGAGAAACATGAGGCCGGGCTCGTCCTTCACGGTACCGAGGTCAAAGCGCTCCGCGAAGGCAAAGCCAATATTCGCGATTCCTATGTGGATTTCCGGTCCAATGGCGCTTGGCTTGTTAACGCACACATTGCACAGTACTTACCGGGAGGTCCCTGGAACCATGAGCCTTTGGGGGCGCGCAAACTGCTCCTTCATTCCAGGGAAATCGACAAACTTTCCGGCCGCATCGAGTCCAAGGGTTTGACCGTTATCCCACTAAAGATTTATTTTCGTAACGGCATCGCCAAGGTTGAAATCGCCTTGGCGCAAGGTAAGAAGTCCTGGGACCGCCGCCAGGACGAACGCACCAAAGAAGCTCGTAGAGATATCGAACAATCCATGTACAACAATCGGAGGCGATAGAAGCACCATGCAGATCATCCTGGAAACCAAGCCGTTCGCAGCACTCGAGACCGATGCCCTTGTCTCCTATGTTTTTGAAGAGACCGACCCCGTTCAGGGCCGCATCGCGGAGATAGATCAGGCCGCAGCAGGCCTTTTGCGCAAACTCGCAAAAGTCGGCGAGCTGACCGGCAAGACTCTGGAATTCACGCTGGTTCACGCCCCCGCAGGACTCAAGGCTGCGCGCTTGCTTCTTGTCGGAGCAGGGAAGCGCGAGCAATTCAATAACGCCACGCTTCGCAGAATCGCCGGCGCTGCTTTGCGTTACCTCAAATCGCGCGGCGTCAAAAATTTCGCACTCCTCCTTCGCGAAGGCGATGCCACGGATGGATATGCGCAAGCGGTCGTCGAAGGCGCGCTCACTGCCAATTTCGAAACGGACAAATACAAGACCGACAAGAAAAACGACAAGAACATTGAATCCATTCTCATCTCTGGTTTCACCGATGCCGAACGCGCGGCGGGAGAAAAAGGCCTTTCGAAAGGCCGCATCATTGCTGATTCTCAAAATTTCGCTCGCGACCTTATCAACGAGCCTTCCAACAAACTCACTCCGCGCGTCCTTGCCGAAAAAGCCGAAGCTATGGCCAAGGAAGCCGGTCTCGCCGTCGAAATCCTCGACGAAAAGAAAATCGCCGATCTGAAAATGGGCGCGCTCCTCAGCGTCGCTCAAGGTGGTCCCGAACCGCCCCGCATGATGGTCGTTACCTACACGCCCGCGAATCCAAAGCCTGGCGCTCCCGTCATTGGTCTCGTTGGCAAAGCCGTCACCTTCGACACCGGTGGTATTTCCATCAAGCCCGCGGACGGCATGGAAAAAATGAAGTACGACATGGCTGGCGGCGCCACCATGCTCGGCGTCATGCGCGCCCTAGCTGCGCTGAAGCCCAATGTGAATGTGATTTGCGTCGTGCCGTCCACGGAAAACATGCCCGGTGGCAAAGCCCAAAAGCCCGGCGACATCCAGACCGCCATGTCTGGCAAGACCATCGAGGTCCTCAATACCGACGCCGAAGGCCGCCTCATTCTCGCCGACGGCGTTCACTACGCCAAGCAGCTCGGCGCCACGGTTCTTATTGACGCCGCGACGCTTACCGGTGCCATCGTCGTCGCCCTCGCCAACGTCAACGTCGGCGTCTTCGGCTCTGATCAGGCCTTCACCGACAAGTTTCTCGCCAGCGCCAAAGCCGTCGGCGAAAAAATGTGGCAGATGCCCATTGATGACGACTATCGCGAATTTATCAAAGGTACCGTCGCGGACATCCAGAATATCGGCAGCGGCAAAGGCGGCGGCGCCATCACCGGCGCCATGTTCATCAAGGAATTCACCGGCGACACGCCATGGATCCACCTCGACATCGCTGGCACCGCCTGGAACGACGACGCCAAGCCCTGGCTAGCCAAAGGCCCCACCGGCGTCGCCCTTCGCACCCTAGTCCATCTAGTCCTGTCGTATTAGAAGGGAACTATCGACGGCAACCGTAGGGGCACGATATATCGTGCCCCTCTTTCTTTTCTCTCGCTTTCACTCGCGACCAATTACATCTTCTCCGGCGCCTCAATCCCCAACAATCCCAGCGCCCGTACCAGCTGCGCCTCCACCAACTCCGTCAGCCTCAGCAAAAACGCCCGCTTCTGCTCGTCTGCTTCCGACAAGATATGGTGCTTGTGATAAAAATTATTAAACGCCTGCGCCAACTGAAACACATACTTCGCCATGAACGCCGGCTCCTGCGTGGCAATCGCTGCATCCACCGCGAAGTCCAGCGAACCCGCCCCCAACAATAATTCCCAGAGTGAATTTCCCTCCGCTCCCCCAAGCAGCGAATTAACAGACTCCTGAGTCACCTCAACCTCGGTCGCCCCCGCTTCCATACCCTTGCGCCGAATCCCTCGAATCCTCACCACCGCATTCTGGCAATACGTTCCCGTCTCCCCCTCAAACCTCAGCGCATCCTTGAAATCAAACGCGATAATCGCGTTGCGCGTAAATTTCAGCAGAAAAAATCGCAGCGCCCCCACCGCTATCTCATGCGCCGTCTGTTTTTGTTCCGCTTCGGGCATCGATGCATGCCGTTGCTGTACTTCCGCTAGCGTCGCCGCCTCCAGCTTGTCCAGCAAGTCGTCGGCTTTCACCCCAAATCCCTTGCGCCCGCTCACTTCCACGTACGGTTTTTTCGCCTCTTCCGGCGACAGCTCATATCCCATCTCTTCCGCGCAACGCGGCGTCAACGCCACAATTTCATACGACAAGTGAATCGACTGCTCCGCCGCGCTCGCATGCCCCAGCGCCCGCAATCCCGCCGCCACTACTTTCTGCAAATACGCCTGCCGCGCATCAATCACGTTGTAAACCGTCGTAGCCGTCTCGCCGAAGTGCGGCGCTCCCGCATCGCCCTTGCCAGCCGTCGTGGCCCAAACCGTCTGTCCCTCCGGCGCATTCGGCCATTTCCGGTAGTTGAAATCCTTGCCTAACAATCCAAATTTCCAAAGCTGGTAAGCGATATCCTTGCCGACGTATGTCACCGTTCCATTCGAACGCACAATAATCTTGTCCTGCGAATTCTCCTCCTCTTCATTCTCCGTGTCCTCTGTGCTCTTTTCTTTCTCTGGACTCTCTGTGTTAATTCCTTCTTTCTCCTCCTCCTTCCACGGCAAAATCCAACACCCGGCCATCTTTCCACTCGTTGCCAGCTGAATCGCCCCCGACTTCTTCAACATCTCAAACGCCACATCCCAAAAATGCAGATGCAAAATCTCGCTCTCTCGTGCCAACAGTTCATACCCAATATCCAGTCGCGCCATCGTCCGCAAATGGCATCCCACAATCGCATCCGCCACCACTTGGGCTACTTCCGCATCCTCACCCTTGTCTTCCTCAATCGCCCTGAGCGCCTCCCCGCGCATCTTCGCCGCCTGAGCTTTGTCCGCGGCAAAAAAACTCGTCGTCTTGGCATACAAGTCCCAGCAGTAATAATCGAACTTCGGCTCGTGCACCATCATCTTCACACCGACGGCCGACCTCTGCTCCATTCGCAAAAAACCGATCACCACATCCGCGACTTGTACGCCCGTATTGTCAATGTAGTTTTGAATCTGCACCCGGTTCCCCGCGTGCCGCAGAATCCGCACCATCGTGTCGCCCAAAACCGCATTCCGCACGTGCCCAATGTGCGCTGCCTTATTCGGATTGATGCTTGTATGCTCGACAATCACCTTGCCTTGCTCTCTACCTTTTTCAATTTCCCGGTCGCCTCCGCGCTCCTCTGCGCCCTCTGCGTCTCTGCGTTGTCCTTTCTCTTTAGACTTTGCCTGAGCATTTGCCCAAAAACTCCCGCGATCAAAGTACGCATTCAAATACCCCCCGCCCGCCACTTCCACCTTTGCAATCCCCTCAATCTTCCCCAACCCATTCGCAATCTCTTGCGCAATCGCCCGCGGTGCCTTCTTCAACCTCTTCGCCAACTCAAAACACACCGGCGAAGCCGCCTCCCCCATCTCAATCTTCGGCGGCCGCTCCAGCGCAATCGCCAGCTCCACGCCATATTTCTCGCGAATATGCCCCGCGAGCGCTTCGCGCAACCGCTTCGTCAGTGTCTGATACACATGTCCTCAGTGAACGTAAGACTCGTGAATTGAATCAAGCCAGTATAGGAGATGCCGTCAACAAGGGTCAAAGAAAGCCTCGCCGTTAATCTTCCCAACTCTCCTTTGACAAACCACCCCAATTCCGATAACATGATGTATGTACGGTCATCTATCATTCGAATTAACGTTGACGAGCCCCTTCCCGGGGCCCCAATCTTCGGCCGAACTTGCGCTAACTTCTTTAGAATCCACACTCCCAGAATTTGCGTCTCTAACTCCCTTTGGAATCAACACTTATAGAAGTGTTCATCCTGAGAGACTTAAACATCCTTTAGAATCAACACTTATGAAAAACATAGGGGGGAGGGGAGTGTTATGGTTAACTAGCTTTTCGTGTCTGTCCCCTCGTTTGACACCCTCGGCCTCCGCCGATACTATCAATTCTTCTCCAACGGGACTTGAACGGACAGGCAGTTCCCGCGGCGGCATCCCATGAAACTCGCCTATTTTGAATGTTTTTCGGGCATTAGCGGCGACATGACGCTCGGCGCCTTGGTTGACGCTGGCTGCGATGTGGCACGCCTCCGCTCCGAACTCGGCGGCCTCCAGGTCCCCGGCTGGGAACTCACGGCCGAAAAAGTCTGGAAGAACGGCATGGCCGCCACCTACGTTCGAGTCAAGACCGAGGACCAATCGAAGCATCGCTCTCTCAGCGCGATACTTGAAATCTTACAGAAATCCCAGCTCGCGCCTCAGGTCCGCGATTGCGCCGCTGCCATTTTCACCAAACTCGGTGAGGCCGAAGCCCGCGTCCACGACGTCCCGCTCGAAAAAATCCATTTCCACGAAGTCGGCGCAGTTGACGCCATTGTAGATATCGTCGGAGCCTGCATCGGCTTCCACGCTCTCGGCATCGAAAAGTTTTCCTGCTCCGCTCTCAACGTTGGTGGCGGCACCGCAAAAATGGCCCACGGAGTTTTGCCCGTCCCCGCTCCCGCGACGGCGAAATTGCTTCTAGGCAAGCCGACCTACTCCAACGGCGTTCAAAAAGAACTCGTCACCCCCACCGGCGCCGCCATCGTCGCCACTCTTTGCGATTCTTTCGGCCCGCAGCCGCCCATGAGCGTCACTGCTATCGGTTACGGGGCAGGCACCGCCGATCTCGAAGGCCAGCCCAACGTTGTCCGCATCATGATCGGAGAAGCAACGGAGAAATCCGTAGCCGGTTTCGACGATGAAATCGCCGTCATCGAAGCCAATCTCGACGACATGAACCCGCAAATTTACGGCTACTTTCTGGAAAAAGCTTTAGCCGCGGGCGCCCTCGACGTTTACACCACACCCGTACAAATGAAAAAGAATCGCCCAGGCACGCTCCTCACTGTTCTGTGTAAGCCCCAAGACACCAACGCGCTGATGTCGCTGATCTTCGCCGAGACGACCACCTTCGGCGCGCGCACCTATCGCGCCCAGCGTCGCACCCTGCCGCGCGAATTCCTTAACGTCACAACGACGTTCGGCGATGTGCGCATCAAGCTTTCCCGCGTCAACGGGCGCATCCTTCACGTTGCGCCCGAATACGACGACTGCCGCAAACTCGCCGTTGAAAAAAACGTCCCCCTCCAGCGCGTGATCAGCGAAGCCCTCCGCGCCTACGAGGCCACAGATTGATTCTCTTTGTAGGGGCGCAGCATCGCTGCGCCCAAGCTTGGCAAGATGTCAGAAAGGCAAAGCTTTTGTAGAGGCGGCTTTACGCCGCCAGTTTTTTCTTTTGTGGAACTAACAACTAAAAACTAACAACACCAAAAATGCCCGCAAAACCAAAATATTACCTCACCACGCCGATCTACTACACCAACGGCTTGCCGCACATCGGCCACACTTACTCCACCATCGTGTGCGACACCATTCGCCGCTACAAACGCATGCGCGGCTTCGACGTAGTCATGACCACCGGCACCGACGAGCATGGCGTTAACGTCGAGCGCTCCGCCAAAAAGGCCGGAGTCCCCGAATCCGAATTCGTCGCGAAAATGGCCGGCGAGTGGCGCGCTCTCTGGGACGAACTCGGCGTCCAGGGCGACGAATTTATCCGCACCACAGATTTGAAGCATGCGCATACCGTGCAGTGGCTTTTCAAACAGTGCCGCGACAATGGTTTCGTCTACCCCGGTCACTACACCGGGCAATACTGCATCCACGACAACGCCTACGTGGATGTAAAGCCCGGCGAGAACTGTCCCGATTGCGGCCGCCCCACGGAAACCGTCACCGAAGCCAATTTCTATTTCAAGCTCTCCGCATTCCAGAAGCCGCTACTCGATTGGTATGCCAAGCATCCCGATTTCATTCAACCCGAAGCGCGTCGCAACGAAGTTCTAAGTTTCGTGGAAGGCGGCCTTCGCGATCTCAGCATTACGCGAACCTCGATTCGCTGGGGCATTCCTGTACCCGGCGAAGAGCCGCACGTTTTCTACGTCTGGTTCGACGCGCTCACCGCGTATCTCAGCGCTGTCGGCGGCCCCCAGTATGAAAAAACAGGTTTCTGGCCCGCGGACATTCATCTCGTCGGTAAGGAAATCATCCGCTTCCACGCCGTCTACTGGCCCGCTTTCCTGATGGCCGCTGGGCTTCCACTGCCGAAGAAAATCTGGGCCCATGGGTGGCTGCTCATGGACAGCACCAAAATGAGCAAATCACTCGGCAACGTCGTTCGTCCGCGCCCCATCGTGCATGTCCTCGGCATGGACGCGCTTCGCTACTACCTCTTGCGCGAAACCGTTTTTGGCCAGGACGGCAATTTCAGCTACGACTCACTCGTCCAGCGCTACAACAGTGACCTCGCCAACGGCCTCGGTAATCTCGCCAGTCGTACCGCCGCGATGATCGAAAAGAATTGCGGCGGCAAAATTCCCAAACCCTCCGCACTTCAGCCGCAGGACACCGCTTTGGCCACCAAAGCGCAAGCCGCGATCGGCGAGGTCCTGGAGCTGTACGACAATTTGGGATTTTCTCTTGCGCTAGAACAGATTTGGTCGCTCATTGGCGCGACGGACAAATATCTTACGACTGAGCATCCGTGGTCGCTCGGCGATAGTGATGCCGACCAGCAGCATCGCGCCACGATTCTCTGGACCACTGCCGAAGTGTTGCGAATCGTAACCGCCCTCACGCATCCCGTTCTGCCGGAGTGCACCACAAAAGTTTGGTCGCTGCTGGGACAGCCAGGACAGCCAGGGTCAATCGATCTTGAGACTTTGCGCTGGGGACATCTTGCGCCGGGCACCACGCTCGGCAAGTCGCAAGCTCTTTTCCCGCGCATCGAGAAAGCAGAAGCAATCGAGAGGATGGAATCCATGGAAAACGAAGCACAGAAACAACCGTCGCCCGTTACCGCACCAGCGACCCCGAGCGCTGCTATTCCAGCCGCTGGCGGCACGGCTGCAGCAGCTGCGCCTCAAGCCGCGCCGGAAAAAATCGGCATCGAGGACTTCGCCAAAGTCGAAATGCGCGTCGGTCAAATCAAAACCGCTGAACGCATCGTTGGCGCCGACAAACTTCTTAAACTCACGGTGGATATCGGTACGGAGATTCGGCAGATTTGCGCCGGTATCGCTCAATACTACGAACCAGAAAAATTGATCGGCCGCAAAGTCGCCGTCGTCGTCAACCTCGCCCCGCGCAAACTCCGTGGCGTCGAATCCAACGGCATGATCGTCGCCGCCACCGTCGGCCCCGAAGGCCGCCCCGTCCTAGCCGGTTTCCCCGACGAAGACGTCGAAATCGGCGCCCGCTTAAAGTAATCATTTCCTTTGTAGGGGCGTCCGCCGCGGCGGGCTGCGCCCTTGCTTGACAACCCTTCAACAATGGAACTCATCGACTCACACGCGCACATCGACTTCCCGCAGTTCGCGGAAGACCGCGAAGCCATGCTTGATCGCGCCCGCGCAGCCGGGGTCTCGACCCTACTAGCCATCGGCACCGGCCCTGGTCCTGAGAAGTTGGACTCGGCCCTGCCATTCGCCGAACAGAACGATTGGATTTACGCCACCGTTGGCATCCATCCTCACGAAGCGAAAGAAGTAACACAGCAACACCTGGATGAACTGGCCCGGCTCGCGAAGCATCCCAAAGTAATTGCCTGGGGCGAAATCGGCCTGGACTATTTCTACGATCATTCTCCGCGCGAGGTGCAGCATAAAGTCTTCCGCGACCAGATGGCGCTCGCGCAACAAGCAAAGCTCCCCATCATCATTCACTGTCGAGATGCGTGGCCTGATTGCTTAAACATGATTGAAGAACATTGGCGTCCCACAGGCCTCGGCGGGATTCTGCATTGCTTCACCAGCACTCTCGAAGATGCGCGGCGCGGAATTGAAATGGGTTTTATGATTTCCTTTGCGGGAAATTCAACCTATCCGAAGACGCAGAACATTCGGGACGTTGCAAAGGAATTGCCGCTCGAAAACATGTTGATTGAGACGGACTCTCCGTACCTCGCGCCGCAACCGTACCGCGGCAAACGCAACGAGCCTGCCTACGTTGCGGAAGTAGCGCGCACGCTCGCGACTGTGAGAAACTGTTCGCCAGAAGAAATCGCCGCGGCCACAGCGAACAATTTTCGACGTTTTTTTGGCCTTGCGAGGCCGGTGAGACTCGCGGAATCAAGTCGCACGGAACAGAGCTAATTTGGGAGACGCACCATCGCGCTTTTGACCGCCAAGGAAATTTTTGATCTCGTCCGCGACGACCTCGTTCTCGTCGAAGAGGAACTCACGCGCCAAAGTGGCGCCGCGTTCCCGCCCGTCTCCGAAATCACAACATATTTGCTCGGTGGGGGAGGGAAGCGCATGCGCCCCGCGCTCCTGCTCCTTTCCGCGAATTATGCCGGTTGCAAAGATCAAAGCGCTATCCGTCTCGCTGCAGTCGTCGAGCTTCTGCATAGTGCAACGCTGATCCACGACGACGTGATTGATAGCGCGGATACGCGCCGCAGCCGCCCTTCCGCGAATTCGAAATGGGGCAACCATCGCAGCGTGCTCACCGGCGACTGGCTGTACATGCAGTCCTTTCAGATGGCTTTGGAAGAGCGAAATTTTCGCATTCTCGATATTTTGATCGACCTCACTCGGAAAATGGTCGAAGGCGAACTCATCCAACTCGCAAAAATTGGCCGCATTGATGTGACGGAGGAAGACGCACTCCGGTTGGCCACGTACAAGACCGCATGTCTCTTCAGCGGCTGCGCACGCCTCGGCGCAGTGCTTGGCGGCCTGGAAGGTGAAGAAGAACAGGCGCTCGCTGATTACGGGCGTTTCGCCGGGCTAGCATTTCAATTGGTAGATGATTTGCTTGATTTCACCGCTTCCGCCGAGCAGTTGGGAAAGCCGGTCCTCAGCGATTTGAAAGAGGGCAAAGTCACTCTCCCGCTGATCTACGCCATGGAAAATGGTCATCGCGACGCGCGCGAACTGGTTGCGCGCGTTCTCGCGGAGAAAGAATTCGTTTCCGTGCGGCCGGAAACTTTAGTGTCGCTGGTGCGTGAATCCGGGGCCCTGGATCGCACGCGCAATCTCGCGCAAGATTACGCGCAGCGCGCCAAAGCCTGCCTCAACGGTCGCCCCGATTCCGAATACTCGCGCGCTTTGACCACGCTTCCTGATTTTATTCTCGAACGCGAGAATTAATCTCGCCCAGCGCCATGCTGCCGTTCAAATTGGTTTACCACGAACGCTACGACCTGAATCTTGGCGCGCACGTTTTTCCATCGCAGAAATTCCGCCTCATTTATGATTTGCTTCTCCGCGAAGGCATCGCCACGCCGCAGGATTTCCTTCGTCCCGACCCAGCAACCGATGAAGACATCCTGCGCGTACATGCTCCGGACTGGGTGCACAAACTAAAAACCGGCACGCTCACCGCCAGCGACGTAATGAAACTTGAAGTGCCGTATTCGAAAGAACTGGTCGAAGCCGTGTGGCTCGCAGCGGGTGGAACGATTCTCGCTGGGCAATCAGCCCTGCGCGATGGATTCGGTTCGAATCTCAGCGGCGGATTTCATCATGCGTATCCGGGTCATGGGGAGGGGTTTTGTGCGATTCACGACGTCGCGGTGGCGATTCGAAAGCTGCAAGCGGATGGATCGGTCAAGAAAGCGATGGTAGTTGATACAGATGTGCATCACGGAAATGGCACAGCGGCTATTTTTGGAAACGATCCAACGGTCTTCACGATTTCCATACATCAGGAAAACAACTATCCGGCACACAAGCCGCCGTCGAGCATTGACCTCAACATGGACGATCGCGCCGATGATGACGAGTATTTGTCCGCATTGATCCCCGCAGTGCAGAAGTCCCTGGATGAATTTCAACCGGAGATTGTGTTTTATGTTGGTGGCGCTGATCCCTACTGTGAAGATCAGCTGGGCGGATTATCGCTGACGAAAGAAGGATTGAAGCAACGCGACCGTAAAGTCTTTGAGAAAGCTCGTCGGCGCAACGTTCCCGTAGCAACGACTCTGGCAGGTGGCTACGCGCGCCGCGTTGAGGACACCATTCGAATCCACGTCAATACAATCCTGGCCGCTCGGGAAGTCGCGGAGAAATATCCACAGAGTTCATCGACGCATGGTTAGTGGGCTCTGCGGTCAGGGCGTGGAAGTCCCGGCAGACGATGCAGCATTCGAGGGATCCAGTGCGCGACGAACTCCCGCTGCCAGTTCCTGCTCAAAAGTATCCGGGCTGAAGCCGTCCGAACGATAAGCAACTTTTCCTGTGCGGTCGATCACCATCACCGTAGGGAAGGAATTGACGGTGAAGAAACGGTCGAGCCCGTCCGCAAAAACGACGGCGGTGTGCGGCTTGTCCGATTCCAAATAGCCCGCAACGAGAGATTCATCTTCGTCGCAATTGGCGGCCAGAAAAAGCACTTCCGAGTTTGACTGGAAGTCCGCGGCGACGCGCGCAAACATTGGCTCAAGCGCGTGGCAGGGCCCGCACCAAGTGGCCCAGAAATTGACGACCAGGACTTTTCCTTTGCTGCCCTTCAGAGGGAAGGGCGCCCCATCGGGTGCCTTTCTAAGCAGGAAGTCGGCGGCTTCGCGGGCGTCAGCATTTTTTCGTGCTTTTGGAACGGAAGACTTCGAGACCTCATCATATGTTTGGAGCAAGAACTCTCCCAATCCGTCGTCGGATTTGTGAGCCATCCTCCAAACGTTGCCGAGCTTCTGACGGATTTCGCGGCGGCCGGCAGTCCCATTGGCAGCATCGGCCAGCGCAAAGGCGCACGCATACTGCTGAATCGCCGTGTTCAAATCTTTCTTGAGTTCCGCGATTTCGCCGAGATGCTCCGCCGCCGTTGCACTGGGCAGAATGGTATAACTGGCCTCGAAGTCTTTCTGAGCCGCAGCTGTGTCCTTTAATTTCAGTTCGAGCCTGCCACGCAGATCGAGCACAGACATGCGGTCGCGCTTTTTTTCGGCGACCCATTCTTCCTGGGAAATCTTTGGCGATTTCTGGTCTGACGAGCTGCGCTCGACAAATTCCAAGACGCGGGTGGCATAAGTGGTCGCTCGTCGAAGCGCGGCTTCGTCACCGTTGTGTTCCAGCAACTGAATTGTGAGCACGGTCATGGAGATGTCGTCGGGGTTGAGCGCCACGATGCGTTCCGCGTAAGCGGCGGCGCGTGACTGATCGTGTAACTGCAAGCTTGCTTCCACGACGGCCCGGTAAATCTGCGGGCGCTGCCGCGATTCTGGGTATTTGTTCAGGAAGGCTTCGAGATTGCGGACCAGTGCGGCGCGATCGCTGCCCGAATTGCTGATGGCTTGCTGCAATTCCTCATCAGGCGAAGGTTGCTTAAGCGGTTGGGCCGGTTTGGGCGCGGCGACATTCGGCGATGGCGTTGGAGGATTCTGAGTCTTTTCGGATTGTGGCAGGGCTTGGGCGGAAGCTGGAGCAGCCAGTGCGCTCAGGAAAATGATGGAAGCCACAAATGTTGAGCAAAATGGGGAAGTCATGCCTGCAAAATTCTATCCCGGATTTCTTAAAAGTGCCTGACTGTATTTTCGAAAAACGGCAACAAAGAAAAGAGAACTCAACAGACACTCTAGAATCAAAAAAGTAAAGGTTACGACGTGTGGTTCCACGCCAGGACAAGGTCTCAGTTGGCGCCTATTACTCGAATTTCGCCGGAGACGGTGTGGATATCCACGCGGCCGCCGCCGCTACCCATGTGAGCTCGCAGAGAATGTTTCCCTTGCTCTTCGACCACAATCGGGATGTCAGTGCGAATTTCGCCGGACGTGGCCTCCGCCGAGAGATGGAGATTTGCGGAAGCGGGCACTCCGAGCTGTACCGCGCCCGAAGCGGTTTTGAGTTGCCAGTAGCTGTCCGCGCTGGGATTCCCTTGCACCGAAACGCGTCCAGAAAGGGCATGCGCATTGACGTCACTTGCTGCGCCCTGAATCTCGACTTCGCCGCTACCGGCATCCGCCTCGACACGCCCCCCTGGTTTGTAAACGCGAATGACGCCTGAAAGGGCGTTCGCATGCACATCGCCTTTGGCGTTCGAAACATTCACATTTCCAGATGCGGTTGAAACGCGCACGTCATTGCCAATATCAGTGGCGGAGACGGAGCCGCTGACCGTCGTAAGCTGAGTGTCGCGCTCGATTTTTTCGGCGCGAATGGTCCCCGAAGCGGACTGGGCTTTCACCGGACCGCGCACGCCGCGAATCGTCTGTGTGCCGGACACGAGGTTGGAGCTGACTTCCGTGTCGCGCGGAACTTGAATCGTGTAGGAGATGCTGAGGTTGCTCATGCGCGACATTTCTTTGCCGATTCGAATGGTTTGGCCGCGCTGTTCGATGGGAGGATTCGCGAGCAAATCATCCAGGCGTTTTTTCGGGTTATCCAAACCCATTCCCGATGAGCGAACTTCGGCGTGCACATGTACTTTTCCGTCAGCGCTGCCGGTGATTTCCACGTCGCCCGCGGCGTTGTTCAACTCGAGGCGAATCGGGCCAGTCACGTTGTAATTGCGATCGAACGTGCCGTTGACCGGAGGTCCGCTGTAGCAGCCAGCTATCAGGCCGAGAGCCGAAAGCAGCACGAACGGTAAACACTGTGTGCGGTGGCGCGCCATTCATCCTCCGTAAGAGTGCAATAACTTGCGCTGAGCCGTCCCACTGATAGTTACGTAAAAGCCGAGAATTATGTTCCGCGCGCGGCTTTGGCAGATTGCTTGCCGCCGGGTGAAAGAGTTTCGTTCAGAGAGCCCTGGCGATACCCTTCGAGATCCAGTGCCACGTACGCGAAGCCCGCTGCTTTGAGCTTGCTCGCGATGGCGGCTGCCATTTCGGGGATGAGTGCGCGCTGCATTTCTTCTGGCGATATTTCCACACGGGCAAGTTTGTCGTGGAGTCGCACTCGAAATTGGCGGAAACCTAGCGCGCGGAGTTCTGCTTCGCCGCGCTCAACTAGCCCAAGCCGCTCCGAAGTGACTTCTGTGCCATAAGGCAAGCGTGAAGCGAGGCAAGCGGAGGCGGGGCGGTCCCAAGTGGGCAAACCGGCGCGTTGCGAGAGAACGCGAATTTCCGCTTTGGTTAAATGGGCATCGAGAAGTGGCGCGAGAACTTGATGTTCGGTGGCTGCGCGATGGCCGGGCCGAAAATCGAGCGTATCATCGGCGTTCACACCGTAGGCTACAGCGGCAAAGCCGCGCGAGGGAGCCAACTCGTCGAGCGCTGAGAAGAGTTCGTCCTTGCAGAAATAGCAGCGGTCGGACGCGTTGGCCCGGTAGTCGGGATTATCCATTTCATGTGTTTCAATGAATTCGTGGCGCACGCCCAACTTGGCGACAAACTCTTCTACGACGGCGCGGTCGTGGGCAGAATAACTTGGAGAAAGCGCCGTGACTGATAAAGCGCGCGTCCCCAAAGCTCGGTGTGCAGCCCAGGCAAGATATGCGGAGTCCGCTCCACCCGAAAGCGCGACGATGAGCGAAGGAATATTCGCGAGGTTTGCGAGAAGAAGACCCTCCTTTTCTGCCGCGGACACCGCGGCGCCTTCGCTCCGGTGAATTTGAATGAGATCGCTCATCTCAGGGACGAGTATATCTCACAGTGTGGCCTGCATTGCAGTATCCACAGCGGCAGAAGTCATTTGAAATCCAGAAGTACATCAACGGTGTTCTTGCTCGCATCCGTCTGCAGCCAGTGTCCAACATTGTCATAGTGCACCGGCATTTCTCCGAAGACTTGTTCCTGATGAGATTGCAGCTTTACGAGAAGCCCTTCGAACTTGGCTTTGTCAAAGACTTCACCGGGGACGAACGGCCACGCCGAGCGTAGTCTTCGCTCTGCAGCCAGCGAGATTCCGGTGAGGACCATTTTGCCGTAGTGGTATTCCGGCCCTTCTTGAACGCTTACGGAATAAGAAACGGTGTGGGCTTGGTCGTCATAGGTTGGAACGGGATCGAGCTTGGCTTCGAGATAACCGCGATGGGCGTACTCTTCGCGAACGCGGTCCCAGGCTGCCTCGATTTGCAGACCATCGGCGAGCTCTCCGGGCTTGGCTCCCAGTAGACCGGCCAGCGTGAATTCGGAAACGAGGGTGTTGCCCGTCCAATGGAATTCCTTCCAGCGATAGATCACGCCAGGAACTACCGGAACAAAGACAGGAATTTGCGAAGGCAGTTTTTGATTGGGATCGCCGGCTAGGCGCACCTCAGGTGGGCCCAATTTTGCGCGCAGATATCCTTGCTTCAAGTAGATGGGCCGAATCGCTTCGGAGAGAAATAGATCGATGGTGACCCTCGAATAGGCCTTTCCCACAATGTCGGACAGATGTTGCTGAACTACTTTGGAGGTGGAAAGAGATGGATCGCTGAACTCCAGCTTCGCGATTTGCAGTGCTGCGCCTTCGATGCGGAATTCTTGCACGTTGCCATCACCAATCGGATTCGCGGCTACCGCGTGCTCCAGAGAAACTTGCAGGCCGCGCGCAGAGAGCAAATCCTTCACCGCGTCAGCCGCTTGGTCCACGGCAGTGCCCGCTTCGGGAAGGTTTCCGTCGAAGAATGGTAGTTTCGTGCGGATGGCGTCACCGAGCTCGGAATCCGAAAACCACGGAATGTTGTCGAAATAAACCGGAATTCGCGGAGATTCCTCCACGTGATAGGTGACGATGACGCCGGCGAGGCGCGTCTGAAAGGTATAACTTACTTTGGCGAAGAGCCCGCTTTGCATCAGCTTGTCGGCAGCGGTTTTCAAGTCGTTGCGGCCGATCGGCGACCCGGCTACAAGACCTGTGATGACGACGACCTGGGCTTCAGTGATTAGCTTTTGGCCTTCGGCGTGGATTTCGCGTAGCGGCGCAGCGGCGGCGTCAGGGCTCTGGGCGGAAGCCGGGAATCCGGCTGTGAGCAGTAGGACAGAGAAAGCGCCCAGTGAGTTTCGAAGAGAGGGAAGCACTTCCCTATAGTAGCGGAAACGGCCCCGGCTACTCTACGGTGACGGATTTGGCGAGGTTGCGCGGCTGGTCGACGTCGCAACCGAGTCGAACCGCGATGTGATAAGCCAGCAATTGCAGAGGAATGATCTCCAAGAACGGCGCGAGCAGTTCCGGTGCTGCCGGGACTTCGATGATGTGGTCGGAGGCTTCCTTCGCGAGATGATCGTTGGCGGTGACGATGGAGATGACGATGCCGTCGCGGGCTTTTACTTCTTTGATGTTCGAAACGCTTTTCTCGTACCGCGTCATGGCTTCCGGATCGGATTCGTCGCGTGTCGCCAAGACCACGACTGGGAGATTTTCGTCGATCAGTGCGTTGGGACCGTGCTTCATTTCTCCGGCAGGATAGCCCTCCGCGTGAATGTAGGAAATTTCCTTTAGCTTCAGGGCGCCTTCGAGCGCGATCGGGTAATGGATGCCGCGGCCGAGATAGAGAAAATCGGTGTAGCGAAAGAATTGGCGCGCCAGGCTTTCGTAGAATCCCGTTTCATCAGCTTGCAAGATGGTTTCAATTTTGTGCGGGATGCGTGTGAATTCTTGCATCAAAGTTCGGGCAGCGGCTTCGCTCATCTTGCCGCGCACCTGACCCAGATAGGAAGCAAGCAGGAGAAGTGCAGTCATTTGCGCCGTGAACGCCTTTGTGGAAGCCACGCCAATCTCCGGACCGGCGTGCGTGGGAATCGTACCGTTTGCTTCGCGAGTGATCATGGAGCCCATGACATTGCAGATAGCCAGCGTGGGCGAACCCTTTAGTTTTGCTTCGCGCTGCGCTGCCAGCGTGTCCGCGGTTTCGCCGGATTGGCTGATGCACACAGTCAGCGTTTTCGAATCGAGAATGGGGTCTCGGTAGCGGAATTCGCTGCCGTAGTCCACTTCGACGGGAAGCCTCGCAAGCCGCTCGATCATGAATTTGGCGGCCAGTCCGGCGTGCCAGCTTGTGCCGCACGCTACGATGCGCACTTGCTGGAATTCGCGGAACTGCTTTTCGGTGATGGACATCTCATCGAGAAAGACTTTTCCGGTGTCCTGAGAAATGCGGCCGAGCAGGGTGTCACGCACGGCGCGGGGCTGCTCGAAAATTTCCTTCTGCATGAAATGCTTGTAGCCGCCCTTTTCCGCCATGATGGGGTCCCAAGTTACGTGGTGCGCGGGGCGCTCGACGGGGCGGCCGTCGTGGTCCATCACATGCACGCCTTTTGCCGTCAGCACTGCGATGTCTCCATCGGCGAGGAAAAAAATCTCGCGGGTGTGCTGAAGAAGAGCCGGAATGTCGCTGGCGACGAAATATTCTCCTTCGCCGAGTCCAATCACCGACGGCGGCCCGAGGCGCGCGGCGACGATTTTCTGAGGGTCTTTCGCGGAGAGAAAAACCAGCGCGTAGATGCCGCGAAGCTCTTTCAACGACCGGCGAACCGCTTCTTCAAGCGGAATGCCGCCTTGCGAATTCTTTTCCACCAGATGGGCGACAATCTCGGTATCCGTCTCGGTGGCGAACTTGTGGCCTTCCATCTGCAGCTTTTCCTTCAACTCGAGATAGTTCTCGATGATTCCGTTGTGAACCACAACGATTTGCCCGGTGCAGTCGCGATGGGGATGGGCATTTTCTTCGGTGGGACGGCCGTGCGTGGCCCAGCGCGTGTGGCCAATGCCGTAAGTGCCTTTAAGGGGAGACTTGGCGATAACCTCTTCTAGATTGCGAAGCTTGCCCGGAGCACGGCGGATTTCCAGCTTGCCGTTCTGATCGACGACGGCGATGCCCGCCGAATCGTAGCCGCGGTATTCAAGTTTGCGCAGCCCCTCAATAATGACGGGTACAACTTCCTTGGGGCCGATATAACCGACAATTCCGCACATGCGCGGGGTCTCCTTACAGCGTTTTTAGCAGCGTAGCATGCTGGCGCTCTTGCCAAGATGAAATCAACCGAGAGTGTCGCGAATCAGATTATGGCTGCGAGCCGGAACCCGGCGCCGCAACTAACTCATAGGATTTTAGGTTGCCCGCGGCGTCGAAGTGAAAAGTAACGAGTGCCGATACGGGCTGGAGCGTCTCCGTATCAACGTGATGCACAGTAGCTACGATTGCGCGTGGATCGGTAGTGCTCTCGATCTGAAAGCCCTGAGAGTTCAGATAAAACGCGACGCGCGCTTTGGTAGTACCCGCGGGAAGCTGAGAGTCGATCATCTGGTCGATCTGCTTCAGGTGCGGATCGGATGTATGCCCGCGCAAATTGCATCCCGCCGCCACCCACACAGCCAGGAGAGCGAAAAGGCAAAGCCCGGCGAGAGATGGAAGCGAATTTCGAGCGATAATGCGTCTGTCTCTCATATCAATCCACGATCTCGAAGCGATATTCCTCGATGACCGTATTGGTGAGAACCTCTTTCGAAATGTGCTCCAGCTGTTTTTGCGCTTCCTCGCGGCTCCAGCCATCGAGGTTTAAGACGAAGAATTTCCCCTGGCGGACGTCGCTTACCGCGGCGTAGCCGAGACCCGCAAGGGCGTGCTGGATCGTTTGTCCCTGAGGATCGAGCACGGTGCGTTTTGGCATTACCCAGACGTGTGCTTTCATGCTTTCAGTATAACATTGCCCTTGACTGCCTCATGCGCGCGGCCTTTCGGGCGCGGGGTTAAAAGCGTGTTCGAAACCCATTTGGACGATTCGAATCAGCTCGTCTTCCTGCAGACCCATGCGCGAGGCGTTTGCATATTCTTCGAGGAGCGTCGTATGAAACATGGCGGGATCGTCCGTGGAAAGGACGACGGGAATTCCATGGCGCAGGAGTTTGGGCAGAGGATGATCTTCGATTTTTGCATCCTTCCGTCCGAGTTGCAGGGAGAGCGCGGCGGTTTTCATGTTGCTTCCCGGGCATACCTCGAGCGGGATCTGGCGTTCTGCCAGCAAATCCATTAGAGCTGGATCATTGATTGCGGCGATTCCGTGGCCGATGCGTTCTGCGCTCAGCATTTCGACGGCTTCGCGGATTTTCTCTGGGCCTCCGACTTCGCCTGCATGCATTAAACGATGCAAACCGATCTGCCCGGCGCGGTCGTAAACGGCGCGGAATTCTTCGGTCGGAATGCTCAGTTCATCGCCGCCGATTCCGAAGGCAACAATTTCTTTCGAATGGCAGCGATTGGCAGCTTCGACGACGGCCATTGCTGCGTCCACACCAAATTGCCGCGCCGCGTCGAACACCCACCTGAACCGCAGTCCGCGGCTTTCAAACGGTTCCGTTGCGCTAAGGAGCGCTTCGAAATTTGCCTCGGGCTGCTGCTTTCGCAGGAGCATCACGCCAATAGAGAGAGTCACCTCTGTATAGACGACACCTTGCGCGAGCAAATGCTCGGCCAGATCGCGGGCAATGAGGGCGTAGTCCTGCGGCTCGCGCAAGAAAGAAGTAACCCATTTGAAGGCTTCAATAAATTCCGGAAAGTCTCGATAGGCGTAGCGTTGGCGAACTTCTTCCTCGGTCATGACGACACCGTGGCGAGCTGTCAGCGCGCAAACAGTTGCGGGCTGAATGGAACCCTCAAGATGCAAATGGAGCTCTGCCTTCGGAAGGGAAGCGATTCGATCGGATAGCGAGGAGGGATTCATCCTTGAATGACTAGTGTGGCAGTTGCGGCCGTCCGGCGTTAATCCAGGCAGTAAGCCAGAAAGAGCCAACATCCGTTGCAGCGTCGGAAAGTTGCCGGATCAGAATGGCCGCGGCTTGATTGTAGAAGCGATCGTAGTATTCGTCGGTGAAGGAATTCTCCCCGCGCCGCGCCCGGCGATCAGCCATCAGAATCGTTTCGAGCCAACTATGAGAACCCAGGCACGCCTCAAAAGCGCGGTCCGTCGGATCGCTGATAAAACCAGCGTCGTTTGGCCGCATGGGGAAAAAAGAAGAGTAACGGTCGATCAGCGCGGTGCCGAAGCGGTCGTTTACTCCCGGCTGGCCGCTCAGGCGTCCGTCAAAATTGTCTGTGGTATTGAAAGGATCGTGCGCCTCGGCGACGTAGTTCGCGAGGATCGCAGCGTCCAGCCGTGCTTCATCCCATTTCCCGGCCTTCATAGCCTCGGTCAGTTTTTCGCTGTAAACGCCGATTTGCCAAGGAAGAAGTCCGCTGACGTCCAGCTTTGCTTTTCCAAATTTGGTAACCGCGGCTTTGTATTCGCGCGGAAGGGCCTCGAAAGGAAATCTTCCATATTTATCGAGAAGGATGAAATGGTTGCGGCGTTCGGCAGGAGACTTGGCAATCGCATCCAGAGGATCAGTCACACGTTGCGCCAACACGGTTCGGCTGGACTCGAAGAACTCCTTGATTTCCGCCGGCAAGGTGTCGATGGCTTTATTGACGACCAGCCGGTGCCCGTTTTTCCCCCATGCACGCGTATTCTGAGGATAGGAAATACAGAGTGTCACGCAGATAAGGACTGCTCCCGCTCCTCTGCACGCATGATGGAAACTCGATCCCGGCATTCCGCAATTCCTCTTATGCGCGATTTGCTGCCCGCAGAGTGCTGTGCTTCCGTCCATAAAAAGAATAAAGCATCAGCCCCAAAGCCATCCATACAAAGAATCGGATCCAGTTCATGATCGGCAAACCCGCCATGAGCAGGACGCACGTGATGATTGTAAGGATGGGAGCCAATGGCCCGCCCGGCGCGCGGAACGCGCGTGGCCGGTCAGGCTCGCGATAGCGAAGAATCAGCACTCCGCCCGCCACCAGTGCGAACGCGAACAGCGTGCCAATATTCGAAAGATCGGCGAGCGTGCCTATGTCCAGCAAACCCGCGGGAATTCCGACTACGAATCCCGCCATCCACGTGGAAAAATCGGGCGTTTGAAAACGAGGATGCACGCGACCAAAAATTTTCGGGAACAAGCCGTCGCGCGACATCGCAAACCACACTCGCGCCTGTCCGAGTTGGAAGACCAGCAAGGAAGAAATCATGCCCATCAATGCACCGATCAACACGATCAGACGGACGCCCGTGAAGTGGAGTTTTTTGAGAGTGTTGACGACCGGGGCGGCATCGTCCACCAGAGTGTCCCACTTTACCAATCCTGTGAGCACCACGACCACTGCGATGTAGAGCAGCGTGCAGACTACGAGAGTCGCGATAATCCCAATCGGCAAATCACGCTGCGGGTTTTTACATTCCTCTGCAGCAGTGGATACTGAATCGAATCCAATGTACGTGAAGAATACGATCGACCCACCCGTTAATATGCCCGGCCAGCCATTCGGCGCAAACGGATGATAATTCGCTGGAATAATCAGCTTTGACGCAAAGGTCACGAACACCAGGATCGCGACGATTTTCAGAAAAACCATGATGTTGTTGGTGCGCGCGGATTCCTTGATGCCGCGCACCAGAATCACCGTCAGCAGCATCACGATGATAAACGCCGGCCAGTTAAAGCCAAAATGCCAGCCCGCGTCGTAGAGGGTGTTTCCCTGTAAGTCGGAAAGTCCGCTGGGAAGGTAAGCGGGTGAAATCCAGCGGGGGTTCGGGTGCACGCCGAACCAGTCCAACAAGTTGACCATGTGCTGCGAAAAGCCGACGCTGACGGCCATGTTGCTGACGGCGTATTCCAGGATCAAATCCCAGCCGATGATCCAGGCGATGAGTTCTCCCATCGTCGCGTACGTGTAGGTGTACGCGCTGCCCGCAATCGGAATCATAGCGGCAAGTTCGGCGTAGCACACCGACGCGAATCCACATGCGATGGCGACCAGGACAAAGGAAAGGGCGATAGCTGGTCCCGCACCAGGGCGACCGAACGATGCCGAGTGGTGTATCAGATATTCAAGAAGGGGAGCGTTCAGAATCGAAGAAGCTTGAAATTTTTGACCGGCGATCGCGGTGCCAACAATCGTAAAGATTCCCGAACCAATGACCGCGCCTATGCCGAGTGATGTCAGACTCAGCCACCCGAGAGACTTTTTTAATCGGACTTCAGCATTTTCCGAATCCGACAGCAGTTGATCAATACTCTTGCAGCGGAAGAGGTCTGATCCCACCCATGCTCTCCGATCGCGTCCGGGCTAGCCGGCAACCTGAAAGTACCCGGTACACTTTTAAGGAATGAACGCGCCTCAATGTACCCCGAGAAGCTCCATCGCGCAACCGTTCGGCGCAGGGGCTTTACGCGGGTTGGAGTTGGGCGTAGCGCTCAATGAACTTTTTTGTCCCACGCCCGGGAAAGCTCACGGATAGGCGGCGGTCCTCGTCGTCGCCCTCGACGCCCACGATAGTTCCCACGCCGAAGCTAGGATGCCGAACTTTGCGCCCTAGCATGGGATTGGCGTCGTCGCCGCGCTTCGCCGAAGTCCGCCCGAAAGAACTCGGGGCAGACTGCCGCCGGGGAGCGGCTACTGCCGGTTTCTGTCCGCCACGAACACGGCGCAGAAACTCCTCTGACGAATACGAATATTCCGGATCGGGTTCATACCGCCGCGTCTCGCCAATTTCCGCCATTGAGCCGCGCACCGTGTCTACCAGCTCGCTCGGAATTTCCGCCAAAAAGCGCGACGGCAGGGAAGCGCGCAGTTGCTGTTCGTTTCCGAAAATGCGGCGGTACACCGCGCGCGTCAGCGTGAGCGACTGGCGTGCTCGCGTCATGCCCACGTAAACGAGGCGCCGTTCCTCTTCAATTCCTTTTTCTTCCGTGATCGCACGGCTGTGTGGACAGATGCCTTCTTCCATGCCCGTGAGAAATACATGATCGAACTCCAGACCCTTGGTGCTGTGCAGGGTGATCAGCGTTACACCGGGTTTGCCTTCAAACTGATCCGCGTCGCTCACCAACGCAGCTGCGTCCAGGAAATCGGTGAAAGTCTCTCCGGCCTCCATGCTCTCGGCGACAGCGCGCGTTAGCTCTTCGAGATTCTCCATGCGCGCGACGTCTTCCGGAGTATTGCGGTCCTTCAGCATCGCCATGTAACCCGATTCATCCAGCACCGCATGCAGGAAATCCGCCGGTTCTTTAGTGGCCAGCGCATCCTGCAGTTTAGTAATGAGTTCTTGAAATGCCCGCAAAGGAGTCACCGCGCGCCCCGCCGAAGCTCCAGAAATAAACTTCTCAATGGCCGCCCACAGCGGCGTTTCGTCAACACGTGCAGATTCGCGGAGTGCGTCCACCGTGGTCTTGCCGATACCACGCGGCGGCACATTCAATACGCGGAGCAGCGAAATATCATCTTCTGGATGCATCGCCAGGCGCACGTAGGCCAGCGCATCCTTCACTTCCGCGCGATTGTAAAAGCTGAACCCACCCACCAGCTTGTAGCGCAGCCCCCGGCGACGAAAGACCTCTTCGAAAGCGCGCGATTGGAAATTGGTTCGGTACTCCACCGCACAGGTCTGATCCGAATCGTCATTCAGAATGCGCTCCAGCTCGCCGGCGACAAACTCCGCTTCGGCTTGCGCATCCCGTCCTTCGAAGTACTTTAGATTTTCGCCCGCGCCCTTCTCCGCGCTCAGCGATTTGCCCAGCCGCTCCGGATTGTTGGCGACCACGGTGCCGTCTGCGTCGAGAATATTCTGTGTTGAACGGTAATTGCGCTCCAGCTTGACGATTCGCGCCGCCGGAAAATCTCGTGAGAAACTCAGGAGTATCGAAACGTCCGCGCCGCGCCACCGGTAAATGGATTGATCCTCGTCTCCCACAACACAAACGTTCTGCTGCGGACCGGTCAGCAGGCGCATCAGCTCATACTGAACGCGGTTGGTGTCCTGATATTCGTCCACGTGGATATATTGGAAGCGCGCCTGCCATTTCTCCCGTGTCACCGTGGATTCGCGCAGCAAACGAGCGGATCGAAGGAGCAGATCATCGAAGTCCAGCGCGCTGCTGTCGTGCAAGAGCTTTTCGTATGCCGCGAATGTATCCGCGATACGGCGCCCATTTTGGTCAATCGCTTCGGCACGCAATTGCCCCGCCGTCTGGCCATGATTTTTCGCGTAACTGATCCGGCTCAAGACGTTTCGTGGCGTCAGATCTTCCGCGTCAATCTGTAGCTTGTTCATTGCCAGCTTTACGGCCGCGAGCTGATCGTCGTCATCGTAAATGGCGAAATCCCGTGGCAGTCCGGCCGCGGCCGCTTCGCGCCGCAGCAGCCGCGCACAGAGCGAATGAAACGTGGAGAGCCAGGGCTGCGAGGGCGAAATCCCGGCGCGCATCAAAAGGTTCGACACGCGATTGCGCATCTCTTCGGCAGCTTTGTTTGTGAACGTTACGGCAAGAATAGCTTCTGCAGGCACGCCGTTGGCGATCAAGTTGGCCATTCGAAATGTGATCGCGCGCGTTTTGCCGGTTCCCGCGCCGGCCAGGATCAGCACTGGGCCTTCGACGGTTTCCACGGCCAGCCGTTGTTCGGGATTCAATTCGTCGAGAAGAGCCAGCATTTTTTCGTGATGGTTGGAGAAAGTTTGCACACGTCATGTTAGCCGACGGCGGCGACGCGCGCAAATCCACACGATTGGCCAGCTTTTTCGAATGACTCAACGTTCCGTGGAACGGCTCAGATCAATTTCGAAGTACAGAAGGCCGTGATTCTTTTCAATGGCCACCACTTCCGGCACATATAGATGCGCGGAATTTAGAAGCTCGAATTGGCTCCGTAGATCGAAATAAAGGAGCCCCTGCACCGTCTTATGTGGCGCGACGATGCTCGAATGTACCGCCGCATCCTCCAGGGTCTTGTTCACTTCCGTCCAATGCTTGTCACGCCCTAGCTTCGGACCGGCTGGGCCTGTAGGGAAGGGAAACTTTTTTCGTGACTTGGTTGGGTCCTTCGCACCTGGGTCCATGATCACATCGGTCGCTTCTTCCGCCGAAAGTGGGTAAAGCGCCTGATGATCTTCTTCCGAAAGATTCACGTTCAGCCGAATGCGCTCCAGACTGACTTTCATACTGTCGTCCGAGTCGTTTCGAAAGACCACTTGCATGGCTATCATTCCCGCGGCATACGGCGATTTTTTCGGAAATTTTTCCTTATAGAGCGCAGGGTCAGTCCATGGCCGCGCCGTAATGGTCATGCCTTCGTGGGATTCCAACGACGTCGTCTTGAGAGAATCTGGCTGTTGCGAGGCGCCAGGCAGCACAGCGAGCAGCAAGGCAGAAAGAAAGGGTAGGATGAGGGTTAGTTTTCGCACCGGGTTATAATAGACTTTTCTCATCACGAGGCCTTCGATTCCTGGGGGCTGTACAGGGTTGCCCTGAGTCGCGCCCCGTCCGCATTCGATGGAGCGCGTACAGACCGGAGCCACGCTTAGTGTATTTCATTTATAGCCTTCTCTTGGGCATAGCCGCCCTTTTGCTAACCCCCTATTGGCTCGTGCAGGGACTGCGTCACGGGAAATACCTCTCTAATCTCGGCGAACGCCTGGGATTCTCGTTTCCAGCGCTTGCCAAGCTGCCTGCAAACTCTGCCGGCGCGATCTGGATTCACGCCGTCAGCGTCGGCGAAGCCATTTCGAGCGTTACTCTTGCGCGGCGATTGAAAGAAGCCTATCCCCATCGTCCACTGATCATCTCGACCACCACGATTACGGGGCAGGCACTGGCTCGCGAACGCATGCCCTTTGCCGATGCGGTCATCTATTTCCCGCTGGATTGGGCTTTTTGCGTCCGCCGCGCTCTCGATGCTGTCCGGCCATCGGTTGTTCTGGTACTCGAAACGGAAATCTGGCCCAATTTTCTGCGCGAGACCGGGCGGCGAAAAACCCCCGTGGTTTTCCTCAGCGGACGTATTTCGGATCGTTCGTTTGCCCGCTACCAGAGCTACCTGGGAGTCTTTGGATTTTTCCTCCGGCCATTTCTGAAGAGTGTGCTTTCCAATGCCAGCGCTTTCCTTATGCAGAGCGAGAAAGACGCCGATCGCATCAGAGCACTTGGCGCCCCCGCCGACCGCGTCCACGTAAGCGGCAATCTAAAGTACGACTTGGAACTTCCGGTGCCCACGCCGCTTTCGAATTGGTTTTCAGCTGAAATCAAGCGCAGCGGCCGATCACCCGTTATCGTCGCGGGAAGTGTGGTTGCTACCGAAGAGCCGCACGCCCTCATCGCGTTTGGAACCTTGCAGGGCGAGTATCCTAAGGCGCTCCTTGTCCTTGCGCCTCGCAAGCCCGAATGTTTCGATTCTGCGGCGGAGTTCATTGATGAATCGCACCGGAAATTCATCCGGCGTTCAAACCTGGCGATTCCCAAGCCTGGTCAATCGCAAGCCAATTCGCCTTCCGACAATTCGACGATTCCGGCTGACGTTACCGTTCTCCTGCTCGATAGCATCGGCGAACTGGCGTCGCTTTACGGACAAGCCGACGGCGCTTTTGTCGGCGGCTCGCTCGTTACTTCCGGCGGCCACAACATTCTCGAACCGGCGGCGTTTGGCAAGATTCCTGTCTTCGGCCCTTCGATGGAGAACTTTGCGGAAATTGCCTCGCGCTTTGTCGCGGCTGAGGCAGCCATACAAGTCGAAAGCCCCGAAGACGTTGGCGTTGCCTGGATCGAGCTATTTCGCGATCCGGAACGCATGAAAAAGATGGGCGAAACCGCGCAACGCCTCGTTGGAGGCTCTCGCGGTGCAGCCGATCGAGCTCTTGCTGAAATTGCGAAACATCTGGATGGTGCTGTTCGATGAGCGTTTCGCCAATTCTGCGGAGGCTGCTGTGGCCACTCACTCGGCTCTACGGTTTAGGAGTTCGTGGAAGAATCTGGCTGTACGCCCATAAGTGGTTAAAGCGGCGACGTCTGAAGGCACCTGTCATTAGCGTTGGCAACCTGACAGTCGGCGGTACCGGCAAGACTCCCGTGGTAATTTGGCTCGCTGAGAAATTCCTCGCCGATGGAAAACGCGTTGCCATTCTCAGCCGCGGTTACCACGGGGCAAATGGCACGAGTGACGAAATCGAGTTGATGAAGTTTCGCCTCCAGGGTCGCGTTTCCTTCGGAGTCGGCAAAAACCGCTTCGTCGAAGGCCGTCGGCTCGAATCTCAGCAGCCCATCGACGTTTTTCTTCTGGATGACGGTTTCCAACATCTCCAGCTAGCCCGTGATCTGAACATTCTGTTGATGGACGCGTCGCGGCCACTTGCCAGCGAATCTTTGCTCCCAGCTGGCTCCCTTCGAGAACCGGTTGCGGCCATGAGCCGAGCAAATCTAATTATCTTTACACGGGCCGAAACTGCGTCGGGAACGCTCGAGGCCGTTCGCAAACTCAATCAGTATCCGGTTTTCGCAGCGTCAACTCGGCTGCTCGGATTTCGCCGCTTCGGTGGCGGCGCAGCTTTGCTTCCCCCAAGCGAAATCGGCGCCGGCCCTTTTTTTGCATTTTGTGGCCTAGGCAATCCCGACGCTTTCCTGCGCGATCTGCGAACTTGGGAACTCCCCATCTGTGGCCAAATGATCTTTCCGGATCACCATCGCTACACCGATCGGGATATCGCGGAGATCACTAAGGCTGCGAAGACGTCAGGTGCGAACGCCTGGGTGATTACCGAAAAAGACGCACAGAATCTGGCTGGTCTCAAAATCGTGGAGGTTCCCGTCTACATCGCGGTGATCGATCTGGATGTGACTCCGGAAGCTGATTTCAGAAGTGTACTCGATCAAACTCTTGCAGCCGGCGCGGGAGCAGTGGCATGAAGATTCTCGTACGCGCCACAAATTGGGTGGGGGACGCCATCATGGCGTTGCCCGCGCTGCGCACAGTACGCAAGCGTTTTCCTGAGGCGGAGATCGCGATTGTGGCGCGTCCCTATGTCGCCGACATCTATCGCGATCAGAATATCTGCAATCAACTCATCCCTTACGATCCCAAGGGATTGCACGCAGGTTTTTCTGGCCGCGCGCGACTCGCAGCCGAACTTCGCCTCCATAAGTTCGACGTTGCCTTACTCCTGCAAAATGCTTTCGAGGCCGCATGGCTGGCTTGGCGCGCGAACATCCCGGAACGCATCGGTTACGCGCGCGATGCCCGCAGTTTCCTTCTGACCAAGGCCGTGCCCGTTCCTCGGCTCGAAGAAATTCCCGCGCACGAAAAGTTTTATTATCTTGAACTCCTGAGCCGCGTCGGCTGGATTGACTCCGTTCAGGACGAATCATTCATCACTCTCAGTGTCCCGGATGAAAAGCGCCAGAGCGCTGCTGTGTTTCTGAAGAAATCCGGCGTGCGCCAAGGCGTCCGGCGAATCGCCATCGGAGCCGGCGCGTCCTACGGCTCCGCCAAATGTTGGCCCCCTTCGCGTTTTGCCGACGTTGCGAACCGGCTACAATCTGAAGCGGACGTCGACGTCATCCTCTTCGGTACTGCCGCTGAAGCTAGCGTCTCCGCCGCCATCGCCGCCGAAATGCGCCGGCCATCCATCGACTTGACGGGAAAAACCGCCATCGCCGATCTACCCGCGCTTCTCTCGCAGTGCCATCTCTTTATCGGCAATGATTCCGGCGCAATGCATGTTGCCGCTGCCGTTGGCCTGCCGATCGTCGCGGTGTTCGGTGCCACCGATCCCTTTGGGACGGCTCCTGTCACGCCGCGCTGCACCATCGTTCAAGAAAAGCCTTACTGCAGTCCGTGTTTTCTGCGCCGCTGTCCAACAGACCACCGTTGCATGACTGCAGTTACTGCTGACATGGTTGAAGCTGCGGCCCGTCCATGGCTCTCTTCGGTGCAGGTGTAGCGTGCCTGATCCATCCCGCTTGCGCCCTGCCGTTTTCCTTGATCGTGATGGCACCATCGCTGAAGAAGTTGGCTACTTGAATCACGCCAGCCGTTTTCGTATGTTTCACTTTGTTCCGGCTGCCATCCGCCGGTTCAACGATGCTGGTTTGCCCGTCGTCGTAGTCACCAATCAATCCGGCGTGGGCCGCGGTTACTTTCCGGAATCGCTTGTGCATACTGTAAACGAACTGATGACCAAACAACTCGCCGAAGCCGGCGCAAAAATTGATGCGATCTATTATTGCCCGCACATCTCCGCAGAAAAATGTACCTGCCGCAAGCCAAAAACAGGCATGCTGGACCGCGCAGCGGCGGAACAGGCACTCGATTTGCATCGCTCCTTCGTGGTTGGAGACCGTTACGGAGACGTGGAACTCGCGCGAAACGCACGTGCCCGCAGCGTCCTCGTCCGCACCGGCTACGGCGAAGGCGAAATCGCGTGGCACGCTGCGGAGTGGCCAGTGCAGCCGGACTTCGTCGCGGAAGATCTCACGCAAGCGGCAGATTGGATTCTGAGGCAACAAAAATGACGCGTCCTCGTGCTCAAGCCTCAGCTTCGACTTCTGTCGACCTTCTCGCCCTCCGCGAATGCGTTGAGCAGTTCACCACGAAAACCGTTGTCCTCCTCGGCGATTTCGTTGCTGATGAATTTCAATACGGCGAAATCTCCCGCGTTTCCCGCGAAGCCCCCGTTCTGATCCTCAAACATCGCGAGACTCAGATTCTCCCCGGCGGTGGCGCTAATGCCGCCAATAATCTCGCGACTTTAGGCGCGCGCGTGTTGCCCGTGACAGCAGTCGGCGATGACCCCGCTGGCAACGCGCTGATTGCTCATTTCCGAAGCAAGGGTGTCAACGTTTCCGGCATCTTTCGCGTGAAGGGCTGGAGGACGCCGACGAAAAGCCGTTTTCTCGCTGGCTGGGCACATACTGTTGGCCAACAAGTTTTGCGCGTCGATTACGAACCCAGTGGGTCCCTGCCCGATACCATCCGAAAAAAACTCCATGCCAAGCTCACCGCAAATCTTCGCCGCGCGCACGCCCTTGCCGTTTCCGACTACGGCTTCGGCATCGCTACTCCTGAGCTTGTCCAGCAAGCTTCCGCAAAACGCAAGGGCGCCCTGCCCATCACGCTCGACGCGCGATACCAGCTGCATCGCTACGCCAAAGCCGGCGTCACCTCCGCCACGCCAAACGAATCCGAACTCGAAGCCGAGCATCACACCACTATCGGTCAGGATAGCAACGAACTTTCCCGCACAGGCAGCGCGACACTTTCTACCATGAAGCTCCAATCGCTTCTCGTCACTCGCGGCCGCCATGGTGCCGCTCTGTTCGAACCAGGCGATCGTCTCGCGCAAATCCCCGTACACGGCAGCGATCAAGCGGTTGACGTCACGGGCGCCGGCGACACCGTTCTCGCCGCATACACTCTCTCGCTCGCCTGCGGTGCATCGCCATTCGAAGCCGCGCACATCGCCAATATCGCCGGTGGCCTGGTGGTCATGAAGCGCGGCACCGCCACTGTTTCGCGCGAAGAACTCCTCGAAGCCATCCGCGGCCAAGCTTCCGGAGCCGCCTCCTAAGTCATGCGTCTGGCCGCTTCCAAAATCGTCCCGCGCGATGTGTTGCGTGAAAAACTGGCAGAACTCAAGCGCCACGGCGGCCGAGTCGTTTTCGCCAACGGCTGCTTTGACACTCTGCATGTCGGCCACATTCGCTATCTCGAAGGCGCTCGTCGCGAAGGTGACACGCTCGTTGTCGGAGTCAACGCCGATTCCAGTGTTTGCAATCTGAAAGGCCCCGGCCGCCCTATCCTCGACGAAAATGCCCGCGCGAAACTCGTTGCCGCGCTACGTTGCGTGGATTACGTCGTCCTCTTCGCCGAACCAAACGTCGAGTCTCTTCTCGAAGACCTGCGCCCCGATGTTCACGCCAAAGGCACCGACTACACCGCCGACACCGTGCCCGAGCGCGCCGTTGCATCGCGCCTAGGTATCCGCGTTGCCATCGTCGGAGATCCCAAGGATCACTCCACCCGAGATCTTCTCGATGCCATTCGCAAGGCGCCGCATGCCTGAGCCGCGCTTCCTCGTAGTGCGTCTCGGTTCGCTCGGTGACATCGTCCACACTTTTCCCGCCGTCGCCGCCCTCCGCGAATCGTTTCCCGCCTCAGAAATCGTCTGGCTCACTCATCCGCGATGGAAAACACTGGTTGAGAGCAGCGGACTTGCAACGGAGATTTGGGAGACCGAAACCCGTTCCTATCGTTCCGTCCGCGAGATCGTCGCCCGTGTCCGCAAAAGAAACTTTACGGCTGCGATTGATTATCAAGGACTCTGGAAGTCCTCCGCGCTGCCATTCCTCGGCCGCGTCCCGAGTCGCATCGGCTTTTCTTCGCAAACCATTCGCGATTTCGGCGTGCCCATTCTTTACACCGATCGCGTCTGTTGCACCACGACCCACATCGCCGATCAGAACGGCGAATTATCTCTCCGCGCAGGAGCGAAAAACGGCGTCGCTCCCGTCGTTCTTGCTGTTCCGACCATTCAGGAAGTGTTTGTCCTCCGACTGTTGCAAAGTTTCGGTATCGAAAGATATGTCGTGCTTAGCCCCGCGGGAGGCTGGCGTTCGAAATGCTGGCCGCTCGATCGTTACGGCGCGCTCTGCCAGAAGATCCAAACCAACCTCGGACTCAGCTGCGTTTTGAATTATGGCCCCGGCGAAGATGACTTGGTTGCCGCCGTCAGAGCATACAGTGGAGAAGCTGCTCCCATCGCATACAATGGCTCGCTCGACCAACTCATGGCCCTTCTGCGCAACGCCGTTTGCATCGTCGGTGGAGACACGGGTCCGCTCCATCTTGCCGTTGCTCTTGGAACTCCCGCCGTCGCTCTCTTCGGTCCCACAGATCCCGCGCGAAACGGCCCCTATCGCACAAGCGACCGCTCCGCGCCAGGTTCTCCGACCGACATTGTCTTGCGCAGTCCGAACGCCGTCACCACTTACAAACGCGGCGATGAACCTGCCCCGTCCATTCTCGAACTCACTCTTGAATCTGTTTTCGACGCTGTCCGCCGCCAAGTAGAGGTTCGCCGATGAGCGCGGCCACCAGTTTTTTCGTTCGCTGGCGCGTCCGCCTCGGCTATCCCTTGGCGCTTGCCGTTCTTTATTTCTCCAAGCCCGCTCCTCGCAGCATTTTGCTTGGTGCCGCGGCAGGCATCGTTGGTCTGTGCATCCGCGCGTATGCAGCCGGCTATCTTCATAAGCAGGAAGTCCTCACCGTCACCGGTCCCTACGCCTATACGAGGAATCCACTCTATCTCGGCAGTGCCGTTCTCGCATTAGCCGTCGGAATCTCGACGCGCTCATGGATTTCCGCCTTAATCCTAGTCCTCTACTTTGCTGTGTTTTACACCGTAGTAATGCGCAAAGAGGAGAGTGAACTTCACCCCCGTCACGGCGCTGCTTTCGAGCAGTACGCCCGTGCCGTTCCACTTTTCATTCCGCGCCTGACAGCCGCGAAATTATCCGCCGAATCTGCCGGCGCGTTTTCTTTCGCCCAGTACAGAAAGAATCATGAATGGCAGGCCGCCGTCGGCTTCTTATTTGTTCTTATTGCCTTGCTGGCGATCTGGTATCTCCGCTCGCATTGATGCTGCGGCATTTGCCGCATCCAGGCACGCGACAAAACAGCTGATTTCCAATCGCACTCCGTCCGTCAGTACATGCACGGCCCCATCTCGGTCTGTCCTCAAGATCCGCACGCCCGCATTTTCCAATCGTTCAAGTAGCTCTGGACTAGGATGTCCGTAAGGATTATCTTCACCCGCGGAAATGATTCCCAGGAGCGGTCGCACCGCCGTCAGGAATTCTGGAGTCGTCGAATTCTTGCTCCCGTGATGTCCGATCTTCAGCACACTGGAGCGCATCGCTTCCATGCCGTTCTCCGATAGAATTTCGCGCTCAGCTTGTTTTTCCGCGTCACCCGGCAGCAACAAGGTTTGGTCGCCGTAGTGCAATCGCAGCACCAGCGAGTCATCATTCTTCGCTGAGCGCACGGCATCCTCCGGCGAACTCACTGGCCACAAGAAATCACCCTCGATGCCATCCCAGCCAAATGACTGGCCACGCAGCTCGTGTTCGATGGAAATGTTTCGCTCTCGCGCCAATTCCTCGAGCTTCGCGAGCGCCGGAGAAGATACTTCTCTCCCGATCCACAATCTCGAAACATGAAAGTTATCCAGAATTGCCGTAAGCCCACCCAAATGATCCTGATGCGCGTGCGTCAGTGCCACCACATCCAACTTCCGAAATCCGCGCCACCATAAATACGGCGACACTGCGTCTTCGCCCGGGTCAACGCCATTGTGCACTTCGCGCCCGGGAAATCCGCTGAAAGCGCCGCCGCCATCGATCAGCAGAGTCTTCCCACCGGGAGAAACCACCAACAGCGAATCGCCCTGGCCCACGTCAAGCACCGTCAGCTCCAGCTTCCCCTTGGTCCATCGCGCTCCAAATGGGTAGACGGCCATCATGAGAGCGCATCCAGCGAACACGACGAACAAACTCCTCACAATCGTTCTCCGCAGCGGGTGCGTCAACCGCATCTCGGCTGCAATCAGCAGGGCAGTAATGAAGAACAGCGCGATCAGCCAAAGCGGTGGCCCGGGAATACGATAACTCCATCGTGGGAAATGCGCGAACCAACGGACAATGTGCAGAAGCAACGCGGTCAGCCAACCAAGGGGAATTGCAAGAATTTTGCCTGCTGGAGCTAGAATCAGCCCGGTCGCCAACGTCAGAAATCCGAGCGGCACGATTACACCCGTCATCGGAACAACAGCCAGGTTTGCCAGCGGTGCCGACAGCGTGATGCGATGAAAATCGCGCGCCATCAATGGCAACATTCCAACCTGCAGCGCCATCGTCAGCACCAGCAATTCCCACACACGAAACGCCGCAGACAATCCTCCAACAAGAGCGTCTCCGGTAGTCTTGCCCAAGCGCTGCGGCACCAGCGCGGAGACCCACGCTGCCAATGAGCGCAGATCGATTCTGAATTGCGCCACTAGGGGCTCATGAGCCACATCTCGCGTAACGTCACGCCAGCCTCGCAGAGCGTGCACGTACGGCCGCGCTGTTTTGTCCAGCCATGGCAGTGCGAGCCCGCCAATGCACCCGATGGCGAGAAATGTTAGTTGGAAGCTGGAATCGCGCAGTGCGAGAGGCTTTGCAATAAGTAGGATTAGCGCGGCAATTGCTGCAGAATTCAGCAGTTCCAATCGCCGAAAGAAAAATCCTCCAAGCACCACAATCGCCGCCATCATTCCCGCCCTCAACACAGGCGCTCGCTGCTCGACGACTGCCACATAGGCGGAAAGCATCGTCAGCGTGAACATCATCGTCCACAGTCGCGAGAGCCGCGCCCGCCTTCCCACCCAGTAAAGTGCGAACGCGAGCGCTCCCACGTGTAGACCAGCCACAACCAGCACGTGAAATACGCCCGTCTTCTGGAAATCAGTCGCTTCTTCGCGCTCGACAAAGCTCCGATCGCCAAGCAGCATCGCTCGTAGCACCCCCGCCACCTGCGGAGTGCCCGCAAACAACTCCTCAACCTCATCTCGCAATCGCCGCCGCACCCGGGCGATAAATATTTCGAATGTTGGCCGCGACGAAGAGAGCCGCTCGATTAATTCTGGCGCTCTCAAAGTCGCCACCAGGTCGATGTTCTGCTGCGCCAGATAAGACCGCCGGTCAAACGCGCCTTCATCCCTGAAAACTTGCGGCTGCTTCGCTTCTACCAGGGCCGCGACTTCGTCTCCCGCGTGAAGTTCCGGCGGTAGTGCTCCTTCCGGATGCACCGTCAAACTCAAGCGCAATCCGCCGCGCGCGGGATGCACCGCTTCCTCGAACTCCACGCCAGAGATCTCCACTTCGTATCCATAACCCCACGGCAGCCGCATTGGTTCATCGCGAAGTTTTCCATGCCATCGCAACGGCGTCTTCAAAGGTAGCCGCCCTTGCTCGATCATGGAGGTTACGTGATCCCTGGAACGCGGTTGTTCCGAGGTGCAAACTCCAAGTAAGCCCAGCATCACCCAGGAGAGAAGGGAAGCGATAGCCGCGAAGGAGATGCGCCTGCTTTTCGCGAAGAGGATTCCAAGAATAAGTAAAAAAGCCGTGGACAGGAAAAAAGAAGTAAGAAGGATGTGAGAAGAAGCATGTCGCACAACCGCTGGATGCAGGCCGACAGTGATGCCGCAGGCAAAGGCCGCGGCAATCGCTACGGCCGGCAGCCTCATGGCACTCTTCGCAGCCTTACGAGCGTTTCGATGTGAAACGTCTGCGGAAACAAATCGAACAAGTGCATTTCCGTGATTTCATAGCGAATGCTCGGCCCGGTAATCTCTTTCGGTTTCCGCGGCGAGCTCGTCAATACCGCCAAATCCCGCGCCAGCGTCGAGGGATCGCAGGAAAGGTACACAATCTCCTGAGCGCCGAGCCCCGCGAGCTTTTCCGCTGTTTCCGCGCCCAGCCCCGCTCGCGGTGGATCCAGAACAACGAATTCCGGCTTCTCGTCAGTCTTCTTCAGAAACTCTTCCATGTGTTCGTTGTGTGAGACGATGGTGACGCCGGCAATCTCTGCGTTGGCATATAGATCGCGCGTTGCTGCAAGATTGGCATCCACGCTCACAACTCTCTCGAACGTTTTTGCCAGCGGCAGCGTGAAGAACCCGACC
>JBGPDI010000013.1:0-66057 GCA_041482215.1 Candidatus Acidiferrum sp.
GTCGGCTTCGACCAGATGGTCGCGGAATGCATCGCGCGCATAACGCAGATGCCATTCAAGACGGCACCCAACAAATTCGAAGCGCTCGCCGCGCACGACGCGATGGTCTTCAGCCATGGCGCGATCAACACCGTGGCGGCCTCGCTATTCAAAATCGCCAACGACATTCGCCTGCTCGGCTCGGGTCCTCGCGCGGGCCTAGGTGAATTGTCACTGCCGGAAAACGAGCCGGGCTCTTCGATTATGCCGGGCAAGGTGAATCCCACGCAGGCCGAAGCCCTCACCATGGTCGCCGTGCAGGTCATGGGCAATGACGCCGCCATCGGCTTCGCTGGCTCCCAAGGCAATTTCGAGCTCAACGTCTTTAAGCCCGTCATGATTTTTAACTATCTCCACTCCGTCGAACTCCTCGCTGACTCCTGCAACAGTTTCGTCTCCCACTGCGTCCAGGGCATCGAAGTCAATCACACGCAGATCGAGCACTACGTCCACAACTCCCTCATGCTCGTCACCGCTCTCGCCCCCAAAATCGGCTACGACCAGGCCGCCCAGGTCGCCAAAGCCGCCCACCACTCCCACATCAGCCTCCGCGAAGCCGCCCTGAAACTCGGCTACGTCACCGCCGAAGAATTCGACGCCCTAGTCAAACCCGAGGACATGACCCATCCATGACCAACTCGTCCCGCTCTCGCACAACTCATATCGTTTTGATCGCAATTGGAATATCTGTGCTCTATGTGATTGGTGTACTGGTACGCCAGCAGCGCGGGATAGCCGTTCTTATTCGGAATGACAGCGGAGAAACACTACGGCAAGTGAGCGTAAAAGTTGAAAGTATCGGAAACAGGGGAAAGAACCATGATCTGCCTGACCTTGCGGTAGGCGCTCGTGTGCGCATTTACGTGCGGCCGCTGACTGAGTCTCACGTCAACCTTGAGTTCTCTGACGCACGCGGCGAGAAGCATGTCGAAACAGTGGTTGGCTATGTGGAATCGGGCTACTGCGGGACAGCAACAACCACCATCCTGTTAGGTGGAAGGACCGAATCGAGAACTAGCGTTCCCGAACTAATGTGCTGGAAAGGTTGGCTCGACCTATGAGTTGCCGCTCGCTCTGGCTAGTCGTTGGAATTGTTTTTTACCCGCATTCTTTGTATGCACAGCAGGGAAACGCACAGGCGACGTATACGCTGAAGCCGACGCCGAAGACGGTGGCTTGGGGATATTACGATGCCAAGGCGGCGCCGGTGTTGCGCGTCAAATCGGGCGATACGGTGGAGATTCAGACGCTGCTCACCAACAGCCCGAAGCGGCTCGAAGAAGCGGGCTTGCCGCCGGACCAGGTCGAGCAATCGCTGCGCGACATCACCGACCAGGTGAAAGACAAAGGGCCGGGCGGGCACATTCTTACTGGGCCGATTTACATTGAAGACGCTCAGCCCGGCGACGTGCTCGAAGTAAAAATCCTCGCTATAAAACTCGCCATTCCGTACGCCTACAATGCTTTCGGTCCCGGCCGCGGCTATCTGCCGGACGATTATCCTTACTCGAAAATAAAAATCATTCCGCTGGATGAAAAGCGCATGGTCGCCAAATTCGCGCCGGGCATCGAGATTCCGCTGCATCCCTTTTTTGGCAGCATGGGCGACGCGCCGCCGGAAAGCGCCGGCCACTGGAACAGCGGGCCGCCGTGGATTATGGCCGGCAATCTCGATAATAAGGATCTCGTCGCCGGAACCACGCTCTACATTCCCGTGCACGCGCCCGGCGCGCTCTTTGAAGTTGGCGACGGCCACGCCGGCCAGGGCGACGGCGAAGTGGACATCACCGCGCTTGAAACTTCGCTCATCGGCACGTTTCAATTCATCGTGCGCAAGGACATGCACCTGAAGTGGCCACGCGCCGAAACGCCCACGCACTACATCACCATGGGCCTCAACGATGACCTGAACGCCTGCACCACGCTTGCCGTCCGCGAGATGATCGATTTCCTCGTGACCGAAAAACATCTCTCCCGCGACGACGCCTACATGCTCTCCAGCGTCGCCGCCGACCTCCACATCACCGAACTCGTCGACGGCAACAAAGGCGTCCACATGATGCTCCCCAAATCCATCTTCGTTTCAGGCTCAACCAAATGAACGAAGCAAAACACTGTCATCCCGAGCATCGCGAGGGATCTGCTTTTCTCTTTGCACTGGCGCAGCAAGCTGCGCCAGTTGTCATTCCGAGCCCGTCCGCCGCAGGCAGGGGGTAGCGAGGAATCTGCTTTTTGAGGTTTAGCGTGGAAAAGCTCTACTACGTTTACATTCTGGCGAGCAGATCAAGAACGCTCTATACGGGTGTAACCAACAATTTAGTTAGAAGAACCTTCCAACATCGGCAGGCTTTCGCGAAAAGCTTCGCAAACCGGTACCGAATTCATCGGCTTGTCCACTTTGAGATGTTTCATGACGTACGGGCTGCAATCGCGCGCGAGAAGGAAATCAAGGGCTGGGGACGCGCAAAAAAATTGGCTCTGATTGGACTAAGAAACCCAACCTGGGAGGATTTGGCCGGGGAGATTTTTCCCCGCTTCCCGCGAAAAGCGGGTCCCTCGCTTTGCTCGGGATGACAAGTTGGCTTGATATGACACTTGGTAGTTAGCGTTGAGTGCGAGGATTGAATGCAGGAGGAAGGAACCTAGTAATCATAGATATGCTCGATCTTGATGCCGTGCGCACCAAGATTCTTGAGAACGGAATGCAGCGAACGCACCGGACATTCGAGAGCGATTCGCTTTGCATCCGGCTGCGTCAAGAAGTTTTCAGTGAAGAGCAAGCTGCCGTCGCTCACCGGCAAATCGTAAGTCCAGTTTTTTGGCGCGACGACCGTCAGCATGATTTCGTCGTTTCCGACGATTTGCACAAATTGAACATCGCGCTTGGCCAGTTCGATAGCCCGGTCGGTGAATTCCTGGTAACGCGGAATACTCACGATGAAGGATTGAGGAGCAATTTGCTTTACAACTTTAATTCGCGGAAATTCACGGAGCACCGTTTCAGGCGCGTTTTCGACCCAAGTGTAGGTATCGTCCGGCTCGGCGCCGTACGTCAGGTGACTCGCGATTTGCATGGCCTCCGCGTAAACGGATTCGATTCCGAAATCTACACTGAGGATAAATTTGCGCTCCCACTTGCGAACGGGATGCTCGCCGCGAAGCGGCGTTTCTTTCCAAAGTTGTTTCAGTGCGTGCGCAAAATGAAATTCGTAAAACGGTCGAATGTAAACGAAGTCCGCATATTCGCGCGCCACGCGCGCGGCATACGCATCCTCCTCGACAAGCTCATGCGAACTGCTCCACTCGCTGAGCCGGCCGATCGTTTGTTCGTACGCGCCGCGGATGGAATATTCCAGCGCAAAGCTTCCGCCCAGCACAAACGAACTCAAGTGATCGCCAAAACTGAATTGATGCCGGCTTTGTGTGAGCCCGCAAATAAAACAGTACGATTTCCAGTACTGGCCGATCGACGCGAAATACGGAAATCCACTCGGAAGATTTGTCGGCAAGTATTGCGCGCGTTCCTCGTAGCTCCAGACGATGTACCACTCCGGATACGAGAAATACGACACTTCCACCGGCCGGCGATTTTTTTCGCCAATGTCTGCGGCTGGATTCTTCTCGCGAAGCGCGAGTTGCGGCAACGCCCCGACCGCAGGCTTTACGAAAGCGCACTTCAGCCAGAAAACCGCGACAAACAAAACGAGGGCGCCAAAGCAAATCAGGAAAAAAGGAAGGACTCTTCGCTTCAGGAAGCGCTTCAACTTTTCGCGCATCGCGCGCTCATGCCTCCGCGGTGTTGCGGCTTACTTTAGCGGCGATCAAAAATGCAGCAATGAAAATCAGGATGTGCGGACCATTCACAAGAATATTTGTTTTCAAGGAAACTTGATTGAAATGCGAGACAAAATAAACAACCACATCAATCAAATACCAGGTTCCGAGAACATAAAAACAAATCCGCGCACCGCGTACCCCAGTGAGCGCGCCAACCACTCCGAGCGCGCCAGCGGCCAGATGCCCAAAATCGACGATGGGCGTCATGTGGAACAGGCCGAACATCAATCCGTTCGCGTCCATGATTCCGGGAACATAATCGAGGAGGTACACGCCGAGAAATAATGCCGCAAATCCCCACGCGCATTTTTGAATCGCCGAAATTTGTTTAAACATAGTAAGCTCTCACGAAACCAAGGTGAGCATAGTTACTCTATGCTCGCCGGGAAAGCAACAACTTCGGCGGAAATATGCAAAAGACAACCTCCCTTGCCCGCAGGAGGCGCTTGTGGATCGCGTTACTACTGCTCGCATCACTGTTGGTGGTTGCGGCGAAAAAGTTTTTTGATTATTCCGAGCCGCCCGCTAAGGAAAAAGAATCCGATTTTGTTTATCCGCCAAATTCCGATCAGACCAAGCCCACCACTTTGGTTCTGCAAGTTCCTCCCGCATCGCAAGTGCCCTTCGAGCAGGTCGGCGGCTACATCAACGACGCCAGCCACCTGAACAAAACAGCCGTCTACGGCATCGTCAAAATTACAACTGTCGAAGACATCCAGAACGCTCTGCAATTTGCGCGCGATCACAATCTAAAAGTGACCGCTGCCGGTTCGCGCCACAGTATGGGCGGCCACACGTTTGTGAAAGACGGTCTGGTCCTCGACATGCGCGGCTTCAATCAAGTACACCTCGACAAGGAACATAAAATTATTAACGTGCAAACTGGCGCGACGTGGAAACAGTTGCAATTGTTTTTGGATCAGCAAGGACTGTCGGTAAAAGCCATGCAATCCATAAATATTTTTACCGTGGGCGGAACACTCAGCGTGAATGCGCACGGGATTGCGCACAATCCAGGGCAAGTTGCGCCGACAGTGCGGTCGTTTCGAATTCTGTTGAGTAGCGGTGAAATCAAGAACTGCAGCCCGATGGAAAATGCTGAATTGTTTCATCACGCGCTCGGCGGCTATGGGTTGATGGGCATCATTCTGGATGTCGACCTCGACGTAGTGGAAAACGAGATGTACATCTGGAAAACGCATTACATGGACTACAAGGATTTCGCGGACTACTACAAAAAAAATGTCGATGGTGATTCGAACATCGGCTTGGCGTACGGACGGCTCTCGATGTCGCCATCCACTTTTCTGAAAGAGACGGCGATCCACACGTATGAAAAGTCGCACACGCAAGTGCCGGTAGTTCCCCTCAAACCGCCAGGCTTTGTGTGGCTGGACCGCTTCATCATCAATTTTTCGAAGACCGGGGATTTCGGCAGGCGCGTTCGATGGACGATGGAAAAGTACGGCGAGCCGCGAATTCACAATTGTCTTTCACGAAACGAGGCGATGAGCCGCGAAGAGGGCTGCTTCGTCTCGCGCAATCAGGAAATGTACGATTCGATGGACTACCTGGAGAACCGCCTGCGGGACACGGATATTCTGCAGGAGTATTTCGTTCCGCGCGAAAAGATGCCGGAGTTTGTGGACGGGCTGCGCACGATTATAAAGAGAGATGGCGCAAACCTGATCAACGTGACGATTCGAATCGTGCACAAGGACGACATCACAACGCTGAATTATGCGAAACAGGATATGTTTGCCTACGTTCTGTATTTCAATCAGAGATTCAACGAACGCGAGGGGAAGATCCTGCAAAAAACGACAACGGATTTGATCGATCTCGCTCTGGGGCTCGACGGGACGTATTACCTGCCCTACCAGCTTTTTTATTCGAAAGAGCAGCTTCGCAGGGCTTACCCGCGCGTTGACGAATTCTTCGCGGCAAAGAAAACGTATGACCCTGGTGAACTCTTCACAAATAAGTTTTACGAAAAGTACGGCAAGTGATTTCCGGAAACAAGCAGCATGGTGGCGGTTGCCCCTCCGGAGGGGCGGCGCTAACATAGCCTGCCCAAGGCCTACCTGCCGGACTATAAATCGGAGGAATCTTGAAACTTGCAAGAGCAATGGCAACTCTGGCTCTGTTCTGCCTTCTGCCTTCCATAATTGCGGCGCAGAAAAAGGAAATCCCCGATTGGTGCCGGCCGCTGCCGAGACCCGAGTACAAATCGCTCGAGCGCGTTCTACCCGCCGAGCCGTGGTTCGAAGTTTATAAAGTCGCGCCGGGCGTCTTCGCGATTTACGAGCCGCATCAATCCGAAGAAACGATTGCGTATCTGATCGTGGGGCACAAGCAGGCGGTACTCTTCGACACGGGAATGGGGATCAGCGACATCCACAAGATTACGACCAAGTTGACGGCGCGTCCGGTGGTCGTTTTGAATTCGCACACGCACGATGACCACGTCGGTGGCAACTGGCAGTTCACCTTCGTTTATGGGATGGACACGGAATTCACGCGGATGAATGCGAAGGGTTCGCGCGAGGATGCGCAGGCGGAAATTACGCCGGATCAGATCTGCGGAGATTTGCCGAAAGGGTTTGATACAAAGAGTTACTCAACAAAAGCATGGAAGATCTCGCACGCTATTCATGATGGATTCAAGGTAAATCTAGGCGGCCGCACACTCGAGGTTTTGTCCACGCCGGGGCACACACCGGACGCGATTTCGCTGCTGGACCGCGAAAACGGATTGCTTTTCACGGGCGACACCTACTATCCGGCGCCAATTTGGCTGTTCCGTCCCGAAACCGATTTCGACGCTTACGATAAGTCCATCAAGCGCTTAGCTGCACTCGCCCCGGAAGTGAAATTGGTACTGGGCGCGCATAACATTCCGGTGGCCGAACCTTCGGTGCTTCCTCGGCTCGTTACCGCATTTGAATCGGTGCGCGCTGGAAAGGTGGCGCCGCAAAAGACAGAAGATGGGAAAACTCTGTACGTCACCGACGGCATCTCATTTCTTTTGAAGACCGGGGCAGTAGAAGCACACTGAACTTCATTGAAAGATGGGAATGAGCCGCTCTCTCCTTAGAATTTGCTCCGCCTTCGTTATCGTCTTGCTGTTGATGGGTCCAGCACTGCGCGCGAGTCAACAGCAAAAGCCGAAAAAGAAAGAGAAACCCGTCCCCAGGGAAGTCCAGAGCTTTAACGGCGGTATTCTTTTTGAAACGGACGGAGGAGTGTCTGAGCTGACATGCTTCAAGCTACGAGGCCGCGCCAGCGCACCTACTTTTTTTGATGATTTCAAACGCATTGACGATGAACATGGAACGGAATATCAAAGCGCGCAGAAAACAGTTACCGAGTTTCCGGAGGAACTCCACGTTTCGTTTGAGATGTTCGATGTTCCCTGCGCCAACCGGATGGTGCAGCCGGGCCCGCGGATTTATCTCACGCAAGAAATGATGAAATCGCTGCGCTTCGTATTCTATTGGAAGCGCGGCGTCGAACTGCGGCATGTCGAAAAGTACAAACTTGACGCTGCAACTGCCGAACTCGTCGAGCCGTACAACGCAGAGAGCAAAGAAGAATTGCCAAAACACTACCGCTGGATTCTGGACTACAAGATTCCCAGTGCCGGTGTACCGCTTACGGACCGCCTTGTGCTGATAATTCGCACGCCGGATGGACACAGGGCCGCGCGGGTTGCAGCGAGGCTGTGATTCTTGAGTTGTTAGTTGTCGGTCGTCGACCTGGAGCAATCCCTCATCCCATCGCACTTACTTTATCTGGTTCGATTATATAGGTGACGCGAACTTCACCGGGTTTGCGGAATGGATAGACCGGGTTGTTCAGATATTTCTTGGAGAGTTTGTTGATGTGGTCGTCGGCGCCGGTCTCGGTGATTTCGACGACGCGGCCGCGGATTTCGAGGTAGCGGTAGGGATTCGCGGGATCCTGGAGCGATATCGAAACGCGAGGATCGCGGCGGATGTTTTTGTCCTTCACGCGGCCTTTGGCGGAATTAATGCGCACGAATTTTCCGTCGTAGTCCACCCAGACGGGTGTCACTTGCGGGCTTCCGTCTTTCATCAACGTTCCCAGATTGCCGAATGCCTGCTTCTCGAGCAAATCTGCGTATTGTTCTGGAATTACCTGACTCATATGGCCTCCTGATAAAATTAAACAAAACTCATTTCCGGGATTCTCTGCAGCACACTCAATGGCGCGCCGGTCAGCGCTTGCACTTCTTCGGGTGTCCAGCCTTTCGCCACTTCGCGGAGGATTAATCCTTCGGGTTTCACATCAATCACCGCGAGATCCGTAACAATGGTATCGACGCAAGCCAGGCCGGTAAGCGGATAGGTGCACTGTTTAACGATTTTGGGCGCGCCGTCTTTCGTGGTGTGTTCCATACAAACGATCAACGTTTTAGCACCAGCAGCGATGTCCATGGCACCGCCGATGCCGCCGGAGCCTTTTGCGCCGGGGATTTTCCAATTCGAAAGATCGCCTTTCTCCGAAACTTGAAAACCGCCGAGCACGGCGACGTCGAGATGACCGCCTCGCGACATAAGATGCGCATCGGCCTGGTGAAAAAAAGATGCACCGGGAATCAGCGTTACAGGAACTTTCATAGCGTCCACTTGATCGAAATCTTCTTCGCCGGGTTTTGCGCGGCGCCCCATTCCTAGAATTCCGTTTTCACTGTGAAAATAAACGGTGATTTCTTTCGGCAAGTAATCGGCGATGAGATTGGGGATCCCCCAGCCGAGATTGACGTAGGCGCCATCAGGCAATTCGAATGCGGCACGCTGGGCGATCTGCTCGCGCGACAATCGGGGCTTATCCAGCAGAACATTCTTCTGAATGCCGTTACCCGGCATAGCGAAGTCCTTTCGCTTGCACGATGCGGTGCACGAAGATCGCAGGGGTCATTACATTTTCCGGATCGAGAGTACCCACAGGCACGATTTCATCTACTTCGACAATCGTTGTTTTCGCGGCCATGGCCATGATGGGATTGAAGTTTCTAGCGGCGAGCCGGTAGGTGAGGTTTCCCAATGAATCGGCCTTCTGCGCTTTAATAAAGGCAAAGTCCGCGCGAATGGGCATCTCCAGAATGCAACGCTTACCTTCGATTACGCGCTCTTCTTTTCCTTCTGCCACTTCGGTTCCCGCGCCGACGGTTGTATAAAATCCGTGCAGTCCGGCGGCAGCGGCGCGCATTCTTTCGCATAAAATTCCCTGGGGGACAAGCTCCAAGGTCACTTCCTTCGCGGCGAAGCGGTCCTGAAAATAGTTTGCATGGGGGCCGGGAAACGAGGCGATCACATGCTTGATTTGATTGTTCTTGAACATGAGGCCAAGTTCGCCTTCTCGCGTGCCGCAATTGTTGCTAATGGCGGTGATGTTTTTTGTTCCTTTGCGCGCAAGAGCCTGAATGAGATTGTTTGGAAATCCCGCGCCTCCGAATCCACCGAACATGATTTGGGCGCCATCGGGAATGTCCGCCACGGCGGCGTCGAGATTCGCAAAGATTTTTTGCTTCATCGCGCGCTCATGGCTCCGGTTCGCAAGTTTGGCAGAAACCTTGCTTCGACGCCGCTTTCACGCAGCCAGCGACCTGTTTCCGTGGCGTTCAGATCGTGTTCCAGCAGAGCCCGCAAATCGGTTTCGTCGTCCACATCCATTTCGAAGCGCGGATTACGACGCACCATCACCCGTGCATGGGCCGCTTCGGCTTCGGCAAGATGCTTTGCGAAACTTCCGTTTCCGAAATGAGAAGGAAACAATGTTGGTGGCGTGCGCAACATGGCATTCGTGCCGGTGCCGTCTCTGGAAGGCACAATTACCAAAGATGGAGACTGGCATTCCAGGGACAAGAGCTCATCTATGTCGTTCGATTGGATGAGCGGCAGATCGAAGGGCAAGCGCAGCAAGCCGCTGACGCCCTGCTGTTCGCAGATTCTGGATGCGGCATCCACAGAAGCGCTCTCGGAGATTTGCTGCTCTTCTTGCAGAACTTCCCATCCATTCCTTTGAGCGATTCGCATCATAGGCTGGTAATTCGTCACAACAAATATCTTATCCGCATGGCGCACACCGCGGACTGCGCGAATGGTGTCTGCGAGCATCGCCTCGGCCAGTCCAAATCTTTCGTGCGGCGTCAGAGCGCCGATCAGCCGTTTCTTGGCATTCTTCAAATCCTTGACGGGTAGGAGGAGTGCTCGCATGCGGATCGCTCAGTAGGCGCCTTCGGTGTACGTCACGTGATTCTCCGTTCGAAGCATCGGGAGTTGCGGCGGCGCTGAGATTGGATCATTTTCAGGCAATTCGAAAAGCCGGCGAATCTTGTAGGTGGTCGTTCGTTCCGCGGGCACACGGTCAATCGTTCGAATCCTGGCGCGAAATTCTTCGGGCGAGACGTATTCGCCGAAAGTAGCGCCGGCGGCTTTCGAAATACTCTCCTCCATAAGCGTGCCGCTGAAATCATTGGCGCCTGCTTGCAGGCAGGCGAGCGACATTTCGAATCCGAGTTTTACCCAGGACACCTGCAGATTTTTGATCGCGCCGTGCAGCAGTACACGGGCCAGCGCGTGCACGCGCAGATGCTCGTCGCGCTTCGCTCCCGGGCGCGCGCCACCGTGGCGGTAAAGACGCGTGTTCTCATGGATGAATCCGAGCGGAACAAACTCCGTGAAACCTCCGGTGCGCTTTTGAATGGTGCGCAAGAGGAGTATGTGGCGGACCCAATCGGCAGGCTCTTCCACGTGTCCGTACATCATGGTGGAAGTGGTGGGGATGCCCAGTTCGTGCGCGACAGTGATGATCTCCACCCAACGCGCCGCTTGCAGTTTGTTGGGGCTCAGTTCCTTCCTGACTCGATCATCTAAAATTTCAGCGGCGGTGCCAGGGATGCTTCCGAGGCCCTCATCTTTCATCATCTGGAGATAGTCGCGCAGAGGCATTCCTGTCTTTATGATGCCGTAATCCAATTCCATGGGAGAAAAGGCGTGCACGTGCATTTCGGGAATGGCGCGTTTGACGGCTCGCAACAAGTCGCGGTAGAAGAATCCGTCGAGGTCGCGCGGCAAGCCGCCTTGGATGCAGACTTCAGTCGCGCCGCGGTCCCAGGCTTCGCGGGCACGGCGCACGACTTCCTCGAAAGAAAGCGAGTAAGCGTCGTCGGCGCCGGGGGCGCGCCCAAAACCGCAAAAGCTACAGCCCACAAAACAGACGTTGGTGAAATTGATATTGCGATTCACGACGTAGGTGACGGCATCTCCGACCGTTGCGCGGCGCAACTGGTCCGCGACGGCCACAAGAGCTTCAAGGGCGGGGCCATCTGCGGTTGCCAAGACGAGGCTCTGTTCGAACGTGAGCTCAGCGCCATCTATAGCGAATTGGAGGATTTCGCGAACCGCTGGCGGGCAGGGTTCGAGAGCTTCCAAGGCACCGCCTCCGTTCATCGTGGGTGTGGCCATTTCTTTTGTATCCTACCAGAGGAAACCGCTGGAGGGGTTGCGTCCGCTGCATTTTACGGTCCCGCGCTCTCGGGTTGAGAACGCCCGATATTCGAACGGCAATTGGGATCAAAGAACATGGGCGGTTTACATGATAGGAAAATAGAGCTCTTCCTGCCATTCTCTTGTGTGCCGCGGGCATGCATTCGCTGGAACAAAGGGGCGTCACACTAGTGCAGTCACAACCAGAGGATTCCCCGCTGGCCGCTCGGGCCCGCATCCATTAACATAGTTAGAGGGATATGAAACGCAGAACTCTAATTCTCGGGATCGTGGTGGCGCTGATCGGCCTAGTCGCCGTGGTGGCCGAGTTGCTTTTACACGATGGGCTCAGCGCGCGCGCGACGCCGAATCATTTCGAAAACGCAGTTGCGAGCAAATTGCATCATCTGGCGATTCCTTCGAGTGCGCGGATGACGCAAAATCCGCGGCTCGACTCAGAAGAGGACTTGCGGGATGCGCGGCTTCATTTTGCGGATCATTGCGCGATCTGCCATGGCAATGACGGCGGCGGACAGACCATGCTGGGCACGGGACTCTATCCCAAGCCGCCCGATTTGCGATTGCCGGGAACACAAGAACTCGCCGACGGCGAGCTATTCTGGATCATTGAGAACGGCGTGCGCTTTACTGGCATGCCGGGCTTCGCGAATGGCGGTGAGCATGGGGGCGCACAGGACACTTGGAAACTGGTGCACTTCATCCGGCACTTGCCGCATCTAACGGCCACGGAGCGCATCGAGATGGAGCGCTATAATCCCAGAGGACCGGACGACCGGGAAGAAGAACAAAAAGAAAATGAATTCTTGAACGGAGCAATGCAGCAGGGGAAACCGGAGTCACAGGATCATCATCCAGATTGATGCGGCGGGAAGACTGCGATAGTAACTGAGGAGGTTTTTCATGAAATTTCGTTCACTCATACTTGCGGGATTGCTCGCAGTCGTTGTTTGCAACGTCTTTGCGCATGGCAATAAAGTGCACATCAGCGGAACCATCGAAAAGATTAATTCCGATTCGATCATGGTAAAGAAGGAAGATGGAAAATCGGTGGAAGTGAAGCTCGTGGGGTCAACCGTTTACGTTCTGCATGTGGCGACCGATCCCGTCAAGCCTACTAACGTCAACGTGGACAAGCCGGCGAAGGTTTCCGACCTTGCGGTGGGAGACAAAGTCGTTATCCACGCGACACCCAAGAACAATACACTCGAGGCCGCGGAAATAAAGTTTTCGGTGCCGGGCGCTGCCAAGGCGGCCACGGCTAAGCCAAAATCTTGAAGTGTTCTTAGCGTTCAGTATTTGATCTTGAGTTTTTGTTTTTTTTGCCTTCCCGCCTATTCCACCAAGTGACAAGAGTGCGTCTTCAGCACCAGCCAGACGCGTTGGTTGGGAGTCAATTCTAATGCGCGCACAGCGCTGAGCGTGACGTGGACGGTGAAGGTGACGCCGCAGTCCACGCGGGCGATAGCCAGCGTGCCGCGCTGCTCGATTGAAACGATGTGGCCTTCGATCACGTTGCGGGCGCTTAATCCATGCGGCCGTTCCGTCGCAAGCAAGATATCTCCGGCGCGAACGGCAATCTGAACGCGACTTCCAACTGCAGCATAGCCGAGGGGTACTTCGATTTCGCAAAGGCTATCGCCCAGGCGGACGCGCATTACACCATCGGCTTCGCGGAGATCGAGCACCGTAGCGCTCAGCATGTTTTCGAAACCGGCTGCCTGGGCGAGACGCTTACGGCGAGGGGCATTCAGTACTTCCATGGGCACGCCAGCGGTGACGACCTGTCCATTGTCGAGCGCGATGACGCGTTCGCCCAGGGCATCCACTTCTTCGCGGCTATGGGTGACGTAGAGAATGGGGATGGCCTTCGTGGCGTTCCAGGTGCGCAAGTCGTCTACAATTGTGGATTTCAGCTCGGAATCCAATCCTGTTAGTGGTTCGTCGAGTAGCAGGACGCGCGGGTCAGTCACTAGCGACCTGGCGAGGGCAATCCTCTGGCGCTCGCCGCCGGAAATTTCTCCGGGCTTTTGTTTGTTCAATTTCTCCACGCGAAACGTTTTGAGAATATCTTTGATGCGACTACGTTTTTCTTCTTCGGTCAAATCTTTCAAACCATAGGCAACGTTTTCTTCCGCGGTGAGATGCGGAAACAACGCGAGCGTCTGGAAAACATAGGCGATGCGCCGCCTCTGTGGCGGGAGATTGATGGCGCTCGAAGAATCAAATAATAAATCGTCGCCTGTGGTGATTCGCCCTTCGTCCGGGTGGGAGAGCCCCGCAACGCAATCCAGGAGAGTAGATTTTCCGGCTCCGGAAGGTCCGAACAAGATTGTGATGCCGTTAGGAACTTCGATGGAGACATTGAGGACAAAGGAGGGAGTTCGCACGCCGCGCTGCTCTTTAAGGATTCGTGCAGTGAGCATGGCGCCGTTTACTTCGCCGGCCATGGCGACCACACGCGGCGATTGACGGCATAGACTACGGACAACACCGTGAAGGAAATTGCCAGGAGCACCAGCGCCATGCGATTCGCGGCGCCGTATTCCAGAGATTGGACATGATCGTAGATATCAATGGAAACCGTTCGCGTAACGCCTGCTAGATTCCCGCCGACCATCAAGACCACGCCGAATTCCCCGAGGGTATGCGCGAAACTCAGCACTATCGCAGTTATTACACCGGGAAGGGATAGAGGAAGGATGACGCGCCAGAATGTACGGAAGTTTCCTGCGCCGAGCACTGCGGAGGCGTCTAGGAGTTTTCGATCGACGCCTTCGAACGAGGTGATCAGTGGCTGCACGGCAAACGGAAAGCTGTAGAGAACTGACGCCAGAATCAGGCCGCCGAAGGTAAACGCGAGGCCGTGCCCGAAGAGAGCGATCCACAGTTTTCCGAGAGGGCCACGTGGACCCATTGCGACAAGGGCATAAAAGCCGAGCACGGTCGGAGGGAGAACAAGCGGAAGCGCTACCAACGATTCGAGCAGGAATTTGCCACGCCAGCTTGAATACGCAAGCCAGTATGCGACTGGCATACCGATTACCAGCAATATGGCGGATACGCATGCCGCCAATTTGAAGGATAACCACAACGCATCCATCTGTTTATTCTTTCTCCTTTGCGCTCACTCTGCGCTCGCTGCGACTCTGAGCTATCTTTTTCGCTTGTTCCCAGTATTTTCAGGAAATTCAAAACCATACTTCGCCAGAATGGTTCGACCGGCAAAACTTTTCACGAATTCCAAAAATGCAATCGCAGCGTGCTTGTTTTTTTCGTCCTTCAAGATGATTGCTCCCTGCTCGATTGGCGGATGCAAATTGGCAGGAATATCCCAGTGTTTCCCTTCGCGCATCGCCGGTGAAACAGCCAGCGACATCGCGACTATCCCGGCCTGAGCATTCCCGGATTGCACGAATTGCGCAGCCTGCGAAATATTTTCTCCATAGACAAGCTTGGTCTTCACGGATTCGTAGATTCCAGCCTTTTGAAGTGCTGCGACCGCCGCACGTCCGTATGGTGCATGCTCCGGATTCGCGATGGCGATCTTCTCGACGCTGGCATCCAACAAGGCATGCCAACCTTGCTTGGCCAAATCAACTTTCGCATCCGGGGGCATCCAGATTACGATTCGCCCCGCGGCATATTCGTAGAGTGTTCCTGGGTCCGCGAGCCCAGCAGCCTCCAGTTTTCTCGGATACTCGATGTCGGCTGAGAAAAACAGATCGAAGGGCGCTCCATTCTGCATTTGGGAATAAAAGTTTCCGCTTGAGCCGTACGTCACATTTACTTTGGTGCCTGTCCGCTGCTCAAATTTTTCGGAAAGTTCTCCCATCGCAAACTTGAGATCCGCCGCAGCCGCGATGCGAATTTCTTGCCCTTGCGCACAGACAAAGGCGGAGAGCAGCGCTGCGATGCTTGCGAAAACCATGATTTTGGAAATCTGCTTCATACCCGAAGGATCATGACTTCGGTTGATTTAATCAGCGCCGCGGCCCGTTCGCCGGGCTTCAGACGCATCTCTTTTGCGGCTTCCGCGGTGATGATGGCGGTGATGTGCTGCTCGCCAAATGCGAGCCTAACCTGTGCGAGAAGGCCGCTGTACTTCACTTCCAGGACGCGGCCGATCAACTGATTGCGGCCACTGATCTTGCGCAAGTTACCCCGACGTGACTCAATGCTGCCGCGTTCGATTTTCTTGGGAAAGAGGCGGTCGATTTCACTCTCCGGGACACGATGGTGGCCGCCCGGTGTCTTCACCGACTTAATTTTTCCGTGGTAGATCCACTGCTTCAAGGTGGGATAGCTGATGCCCAGAATATTCGCCGCTTCCCGGGGCGCCAAGAATCTCTGCACGATCGGCCTCCTGCAATCCGCAGAATACCGCACTATGAACCGTCACGACAATACGTTTACATACGATTATGGACTTATTTTCAGGGACGGTGACTGCAAAGGCTGGTGACAGTAGATGGCATTCCAATCACATCCGACACATGGCGTGGAAGCAAACGACTACAATACGTAGGCGCAGATCAAAACGGCGGGCTGTGGGTGTCCGGCAGAGGTTATCTTGGAAAAGCTGACGAACGACGAAGTACGCAAAGCGGTGGAGCTCTTCTGGTCCACTTTTCTAGCGAAGTCAGAGGATCTTTTGAACTCTTACTATGCTTCTGGAAGCACCGTCTTCCAGATATCCATGGGCCGCGCCGAACCTGGGCGGCTGGGGGCCATGCGGCGCTCCCGGGAATACTTCCGGCCAGACACGCGGATGGAGATGAAGCTTGGTGCGATCGATGTGGTGCTCATCGGCTCCGATGCAGGCATCGCGAGCTACACGTTTCAATTTCAGGCCACTGGGCGCGATGTGGGTGGAGGCAAACGTGTGGAAGAAAAGCTCGAGGTTGTTCGCGCTACCCACGTTTTTCTACGGGACGTTCAGGGCCAGCTCCGCATTCTCCACGAGCACTTCTCGGTCCCCGCCGCTTAAGGGCGATGGCCGCTTTCCTGTGGCGGCGAGACACGTCTAACCCGCGTAGTTCCACACCGTATCCTGGCTGACTCTCTTCTCAAGGAGATTCGTATGACTCAGAGTTCCGTTAGCACTGGAAGGCACGTGCACAACCTTCCGAGAGTGCCCTTGGTGTACGCGATAGCGTTCTTGTGCGTATCGGTCTGCATAGCCACGCCGGCACAAAAATCATTTGTACTGAAACCGGGAGTAGAGGGGCTCGCATTAATTGGGAGCAAAGCCGAGGCCATGGAATACCGTGGCAAGAAGGCCGTCCACCTCTCCCAAGCGCCGGGTGATGGGGAAAGCATGGCTCTGGTGAATGACTTGGATTTCAAGAATGGCACGATCGAACTCGAAATCGCGGGTGCGCCCTCGGCAGGAGCCTCCGAGGGGGCACGAGGATTTGTGGGCATTGCGTTTCGCATGGCGGCGGACAGCAAGCACTTCGAATGTGTGTACTTGCGACCGACCAACGGGCGCGCTGACGATCAACTGCGCCGTAACCATTCCACGCAATATGTCTCGGCGCCTGATTATCCGTGGGAGCGGCTGCGCAAAGAGAACCCTGGCGTCTACGAGTCATACGTGGACCAAGAGGCTGGGGCGTGGACGAAATACAAGCTGGTCGTTAACGGAAGCAAGGCCGCTTTGTATATCAGCGGAGCGGAACAACCTTGCCTGATCATCAACGACCTCAAGGGAACCGAGGGGCACGGCAAGGTTGCTTTGTGGATTGGTCCAGAGGCGGATGGATATTTTTCCGGGCTGAAAGTGACGGCTGCTCCGTAGATGCGGCTTAATTGCGAAGCGGTTTACCGGTTTTGAGAATGTGAGCGATGCGTTCTTGCGTTTTCTTTTCTCCGCAGAGGGAGACGAAGGCTTCGCGCTCGAGATCGAGGACGTACTGTTCGCTGACCAACTGTGGAGAGGTCAGCGCGCCACCGGCCAGGATGTTCGCAAGTTTACGGCTCACGTGAGCGTCGTATTCGGAAGCATAACCGCCGCGGAGCATCATATGGATGGCAAGTTTGGCGCCGGCAAGGAATTGCTCGCCGAGCACTTTGATTTGGGTGGTCTGCGCGCCTTCCTGCCAGGTGGCGGCGAGCGGCTTGTAGCCGCCGCGCACTAGAGCGAGCGCGGCTTCTTTGGCGTCCGCGACGAGTCGATCGCGGTTCATCGAGACGCCATCTTCGCGGCGCAAATAGCCGAGGTCGCGGCATTCTCCGGCGCTGGTGCCGACCTTAGCCATGGCGATCGATTCGAACACGGGTTTCAGCGCGTGGAATAAATCCAAGTCGGATTCAGGGGAAGAGGACAGGCTAAAGCGTGTACCACTGGCATGCTCATTCGCGCGAATCAGCATTTCCTTGCTACCACCACCACCGGGGATCAGTCCGACTCCTGCTTCGACTAAACCGATGTAGGCCTCTGCTGCCGCTTGAATTTTCGCGGCGTGCAGGATCACTTCACAGCTGCCGCCCAGGGCCATTCCTTGCGGAGCGGCAACAACCGGCTTTGGCGCATACTTGATGGCCAGATTGATGTTCTGGAATTGCTTCACCATCATGTGGAGCTCGTCCCACTCCTGCTCTTGTGCGCCAACGAGAACAAGCATCAGGTTTGCGCCGACGGAAAAATTCACCGCCTGGTTGCCGATAACCATGGCGTCGAAATCGGTCTCCAGACGCTTCAAGCCTTTGTGGAGCATGGCGATGAGGTCAGCGCCGATGGCGTTCATTTTGGCGTGAAATTCGCAGCAGACCACGCCGTCGCCGAGATCAATGAGGCTGGCGCCGGAATTGCGATCAACTTCGTGCCCCGCGTCTTTCAGAGATTTCAAAATGATGACGCCTTTTGGTTCTTCGACCTTTTTCGATACGCCACTGCCAATGTCGAAAACAGTCGTGGTGCCTTTTTCCGATTCATAGAATCCGCTGCGGCCACTCGCTAACAGTCTTTCGATGACCGGCGGGAGGGTGCGGCCTTCCTTTTGCACTTGACCAGCGAAGGCCTTCACGCCAATGGCATCCATGATTTCGAATGGTCCAAGTTCCCAGGCAAAGCCCCAGCGCAGGGCACGATCGACGTCCAAAACATTGTCGGAGATTTCCGGTATGCGGCGCGCAGCATACAAACACATTTCGGAGAGTGCGCCCCACAAAAACTGCTGCGCCTTATCGCCCTTCTGTCCCTCCAGCACGGGGCCGACGAGTGCACGCAGCCGTTCCCGCGTGGTCTCAATCGCTTTGCCCATTTCGAGCGAAGCGAATTTGGCTTTCTGGCGCGGGCGATACTCCATGGTGTTTACATCGAGCGTCAGAATCTCTTTTTCGCCCTCACCCTTGATCTTTTTGTAGAAGCCCTGGCCGGTCTTGTCGCCGAGCCAGCCTCGCTTGGCCATTTCTTCCACCAGCGCCGGCACTTTGTACATTTCACGAGATTCGTCGCTGGGAGCGGTTTCGTGAATGTTTTTGACGACGTGAACGAGCACGTCAAGGCCGACGAGGTCCGCCGTTCGAAACGTCGCAGACTTCGGCCAGCCCACGGCCGGACCGGTGCAGGCGTCCACTTCTTCCACGGTCATTCCGAGCGTGCCCATTAGCCGCAGCGCGTTCAACATCGAGAAGGTTCCGATGCGGTTGGCGATGAAGTTCGGGGAATCTTTCGCGACCACTACGCCTTTCCCCAAGCGACGATCGCAAAATTCGCTCAAGGACTCGACCACTTCGGCAGATGTTTTCGGACCGGGGATGACTTCCACCAACTTCAAATAGCGCGGAGGATTGAAGAAGTGCGTTCCTGCCCAGTGCTGCTGGAATTCTTCATTCATCCCCTCGGCAATCAAGTGCACGGGCAAGCCGGAGGTGTTGGTGGTTACGATCGCGCCGGGCTTTCGAAACTGGGCGACTCGCGCGAGCAGTTTCCGCTTGATTTCAAGATTCTCGGCGACCACTTCGATGATCCAGTCGGCTTCGGCGCAACGCGCGAGATCATCGTCAAAATTTCCAACGGAGATTTTTTCCGCGAGAGCGGCGGTAAAAAATGCGGCCGGCTTGGACTTCTTTGCGGCGTCCAGTCCCGCGCGAACGATTTTGTTGCGGTCACCCGGAGGCGCGTCCGCAGGCAGATTCGGGGGCACGATGTCCAGCAAAATGCATGGCAAGCCAGCGTTAGAGAAATGCGCCGCGATGCGCGAACCCATCGTTCCTGCTCCCAGCACCACGGCTTTTTCGATGCGACGCTTCATGCCAGGCATTCTAAACGGGATTTGGACGGAAGGACAGGTTACAAAACCGGCATGCGGGGGTCAAACCGCTGTGCGAACTTTGGCGAAGGCCCTAAGATAGAGAAATGACAGAAGAAGGCAAGGGCTCCGGAGCCGCAGGCTGGCTCCGAACGGCAAAGGAAAAATTTCGCGAATTTGCCTACGGCGATCAGCAAGAGCCGGCTGAGAGGCCGCGCGTGGGCTTGGCGCTTGCAGGTGGATTTGCGCGCGGGATCGCGCACATCGGCGTGTTGCGCGTGCTGCGGGAAGCCGAGATTCCCATCGATTGCGTATCGGGCACGAGTGTTGGGGCGCTGATCGGAGCGAGCTACTGCGCCGGTGCATCGCTAGAAGAAATGGAAAAGATAGGATCGCTCACGAGCTTCACTGATTTCGGCCGCTGGACACCTTCGTGGCTTGGCCTAGCCACTAATCTGCGCATGGAGAAATATCTTGCGCGATTCACTTCCAAGAAAACTTTTGAGGAACTGCATACGCCGCTGTCGGTCGCCACAACGGACATCAACGCCGGTGTCTCCGTGTATTACTCACACGGCGCGCTGGCGCCCGTGATTCGCGCATCGTGCGCCTATCCGGGATTATTTGTGCCGATTCAATACGACGGACGGACACTGGTGGATGGATTTCTGACTGCTCCCGTGCCCGTGGAGGGCGCGCTGCTCCTTGGAGCAGACATCGTCATCGCGGTGTATCTGGAAGCGGGCAACATCGAGCAGCCGCGGACGTTTACGGATGTTCTCAGCCGGTCGTTCACGATTATTCAACGGCATACGGATCTGACTTGGCGGACGCAAGCGGATGTGATCATTGAGCCGGATGTAAAACCGTTTGTGTGGGATGATTTCACGAAGACACCTGAGATGGTGGCGGCGGGGGAAGCAGCGACGCTGGCAGCTCTGCCGCAGATTCGCGCGGCGTTGCGCGGGGAGAAGCGGGATTCGGCGGCGTAGTTCGTTTTGTTTACGAATATTTTGGGGTTGAGGTAAGAAAAAAAGGTTTCGAATTTTAGAGTTGGTTGCCAAGCACGGGCGCAGCATGCTGCGCCTCCTACAAATAAAAGACGCCATAAAAAAACCTTTGAGGATCATGCAGGGGTGACTTGGACCGTGACGGGCTGGCCTTCGCCTTTGCCGCGTTGGGTGAGCCAGGCGGCTAGGCCTTCGGCGAAACGTTCGGGCGTGAGGCGGAAGCTGGCTTCGACTTTTCCGTCGGCTACGGGGAGTGTGTCATCGAAGTCGGCGGAGTTGGTGAAATTGCGCATACAGAATTGATCGAGCCAATCGAGAGGGCAGGCGCGGGATTCACCGCGGATGACGACTGTTACGTTTAATTTTTGGGCGTACATAAGTTGGAGAAGGGCCGAATTCCTTCGACTGTGCTCAGGACAAGTAAAACCCGGCCCCTACAAGTTCGGGTAACACCCAACTACGAGGCGCGCGGGCGCTTGACGGAGTGCGCCAGGCCGACGGCTTCGAGCATCCAAATGAAATACCAGCCGATGTCGGTCTGATACCAGCGAATGCCAAGGCGCGCGGAGCCAGCGTGGGTGTGATGATTCCTATGCCAGTTCTCGCCCCAGGCGGTCAATTGGAAGGGGCCGAGCCACCAGACGTTCATGCTGGAATCGCCTTCTTCGACGTGGTTGAGGTGCGTGAGGCTGTTCACCAGGCACTGCATGTGCAACGAATAGACCAGGCGGATCGCGCCCATCCAGAAGAAACCCATCCAGCCGAAGCCGAGAATCAGGCCGACGAAGATTGAAAAAACAATGACGGGCGTTTCGGCCCATCCCCAAATCTTGTAAATGCCGCGGGTAAGATCGGGAGCCCAACGTTGTTTGTCGGCGGGCTGCGTTTGATAGAGCCAGCGAAGATGCGCCCACCAAAAGCCGCCCTGCTTGGGACTGGAAATGTCGTCCGGCGTGTCGGTGACGGAGTGATGGAGGCGATGATAGGCGACCCAGCTCGCGGGGTGGCCGGAGCCGTTGAACACGGCCCAGAAAATCAGGAATTGCTCGACGAAAGGATTGGTCTTGAGAGTCTTGTGCGCGAGCATGCGGTGATAGGCGACGGTGGTGCCGAGGCCGCCGAAGGCGATGGAGAGCAATGTCATGCCAACAACTTTGAGGCTGGGCACGGGGAAAAGAATCAGGCCGATGACCGCGAGAACGTGAATGATGATGAGATATGCGAAAACACCCTCTTTGCCGTGGACGGGCTTCCAAAAGGGCCGGTCCCAGGGACGCGTTTGTTGCGTGGTGCTAAGTTCCATGTAATCTCCGGCGATCTGCGTTGCTGAGAGTCCGAGTGCCTGGTCTGCAGAACGTATTAGGCAGCCACAACAATACCATTTTTCTTGTACGGCGGGATTGAAAAGTGTGTGGAAAAGAGTTAAACGGTGACTGTCATTTGGTGCAGGTTTTGGATAAGAGTTTTCTCAACCGTGAAGGATTGTGGCCGTAGCTGAACGAAGCATGGATTTGGGTTAAGATGCGGGCGAGAAGTACCTGTGCAATGCTCCGCGGAGTTGCTCAAACGTATCAAGAGGAGAGCTCTGATGGCGAAATCGATTCGTATTCAAACGGCTGGATTTTGCTTGGCGCTGGTGCTGATTTCTGGCGCGGCGGCGATGCACATGTCAGGGGCGGAGCAAGACGTGCCAGCGCAACTAAAGCAGCCAGAAGGACAAACGCTCGCCGCAGAAGCGCATGCCAAAGGATTTCAGATTTACACTTGCAAGAACGACGGCAATGCGTACGCCTGGACGTTGAAAGGCCCGGATGCGGAACTTTTTGACAAAGCTGGCAAGAAGGTGGGGAGGCACTTCGCGGGACCAACTTGGGAATGGAGCGACAAGAGCCAGGTGACAGCAAAGATGATGACGAGCGCTCCTTCGCCGGACGCGGATTCGGTTGCGTGGCTATTGCTGGTTGCGGTGGGGCACTCCGGCGAGGGGGTTCTTGCTAACGTGACGAACATTCAGAGATTGAACACCAAAGGCGGTAAAGCGCCGGCGGGGGGATGCGACGCGGCTCATGCAGGACAAGAGACCCGAACGGCGTACACGGCAGACTACTTTTTCTACGGAAAATAATTCTTGCAGGGGCTAGTTGCCTGCCTTTGCTGCTGGCGAAGCTTTCGAAAGTGTCTTGACCAATTCGTAGAGAAACGCCTGGCCTTCGTAAAAGGACTGGACGGATACACGTTCGTCGCGGCCGTGGAAACGAATGTCGTCCCGATCGAAGAAAATTCCCTGGACTCCATAGGTTGGAATACCGGCGATGCGAAGAGCCTTCCCGTCGGTCGCTCCCATAACCATGATGGGCACGACAGGTACGCCAGGCCAAAGATCACTCGTGGCGCGACCGACAGCTGCCAGTACATCCGGCCGCAATGCGGAAGCTGGCCCGGGAGCCGGGTCGCCGAGAATCTTCACGCTGACTTGATCATCGGCGACGACCTTTTGAAGCGTGCTTTGCACGTAATCAACGGAGTCTTCGGGTAGAACGCGGCAGTTGACGGTAGCGGCGGCGAGTTGAGGCAAAGCATTCATCGCATGCCCACCTTCCAAGAGTGTGGCCACGCAAGTGGTTCGCAGAGTGGCGTTCCAGGCGGGTGTCGCGGCCGCAAGCCGCTGCATTGCCTCCTGAGAGCCCGCGCCAGCTTTTGCGAGGTCTTCTTTCATCGGACCGGTTTCAATTTTTGCCATTTGCTGGAAATAGGCGGCGGTCACTTCGTTGGTTTTGAGCGGAAAACCGGAGTTTGAGAGGCGTTGCAGGGCAGCTGCGAGGCGATAGATGGCGTTGTCAGCAACGGGCATCGAACTGTGGCCGCCTTTGTTGCGCACTTCAAAGTGGAAATTGACAACGTATTTTTCGCTGACTTGGAGATCGTTGGAGATTTTCTTGCCGGCGACGGATTCGCCCCAGCCGCCTTCGTTGAGAGCAAATTCGGCATCAATCAGCTCGCGATGATTCTTGAGGAGCCAGGCGACACCGTTGTAGGGGCCGCCGCCCTCTTCATCGGCGGTGAGAGCAACGATGATGTCGCGGTCGGGCTTTAAGCCCTCCTTTTTGTACTGGATCAAGTTGGCTATCCAATCGGCGGCTTGGGCCTTGTCGTCGCCGGTGCCGCGGCCGTAGAAGAAACCGTCACGCTCGATGAGTTGAAAGGGCTCCATACTCCAGTCTTCGCGTTTGGCTTCGACGACATCAATGTGGGCAAGAAGGAGAATCGGCTTGAGGGCTCCCGTGCCGTGGTAGCGAACGACGAGATTGGATTTCTTGGGACTCGCGCCGCCGACAAAGATATCGGATTCAGGAAAGCCGGCGGCTCGCAGACGAGCCGCGGCAGCTTCGGCGACAGGAGTGGTGGCGCCGGTGGTAAATCCAGACTGGATTTCGACGAACTCTTTGTAAATGTCACGAGCGAGCTTTTTCTCCGCATCGGGCCGGGTGGTTTGCGCGCTGAGGTTAGTTGAAAAGAAAATCAGAATGAGCAGCAAATAGGATTTTTTCATCGTAGACATGGACGCATTCTTCCACGAGAGGGACATTCCCGCAACTTCGCGGCTATCAACTCAGTCGTTCTGACTACTTGGCGGCGGAGAGCGTGAGCACCTGCGGACCAGCGTGGAGCGTGTAGTGTTTGCCTTGCCAGACGAAGTCACCGGGTAGGCCGGGGGGGAGATTCACGCGCATCGTCCAGGTGCCGTGATCGAGCTTGTAGTCAAGCCGAATGTCGGATTCATTCCAAGGAAAACTGACGGTGACGTTTTGCAAGTCGCCGAGATGTGGCTCGATGACCACTTTCTGAAATTCGAAAGCCCCAGGATGAATCCCGGCAACGATGGTGAGCAAGTCGTAATTTGGATGGGCGCTCCAGGCGTGGGAATCGGAGCGCGTTGGCTCGGGAGTCTCCGCCCAAGTGGTGAGGCCGAGCGCGAGCATTTCCTTCCAAGGACCGAGGAGTTCGAGATAGCGATCGCTCATGCCGGCGTGTTCGAGTGCCCGCGCGAGATAAAACCGGAAGTAGTAGGAGGCTTTTTCCATGGGCGGCACAACGGCAGACGCTTTGAAAACAGGGTCGCTGACTGAGAGTATTTTGGTCATGACTTCGCGCTGGCGCTGCGCTGGGATTACATCCAGAAGAACGGCCAGCAGATTCGAATGCTGGCTGTAACGCTTCTGCGCAGGAGTGTCCGACATCAAGCCAAACTTTTCATTCCAGCAAAGACGCTGAACGCCTTGCGCGGCTTTTGCCGCGGCGAGTAGATACTGTTCGGCTCTGTGATTGTCGCCGTAGGTGGATTCCATTTCGGCCGCCTCGCGAAGCGTCATCACGAACTGCAGCGTGACCGGCGCGGAACTTCCCTGTTCGTCCTGAGGGGGGACGCCGCCCTGAAAGCCGTCGGCCCAATCAATAAAGTTCCACCAGGGCATGTGGCCAAGTAAACCGTTCTCTTGCTGATGGCGCACGAACCAGTCGAGAACGGTGCGCGTGCCGGGCAAATGCTCTCGGACGAAAGCAGGGTCGGAGCGATACATCGCAAAATCGTGCAGCATGCCAACCCACAGGAGCGAGAACGGCGGAATCGCCTGAAAATGATAGGTGGGATAACGGCTGAGCGTAATGCCATCGGGAATGCGCGAATCGTCGAATGCTTCGATTGCTTGCCTCGGCAGGCGGTCGTCTCCGGCGGCGACGTAGGAGACCAGCGCTTGTATTCGCGTGTCGCCGACATACTGTAGTTGCTCCCAGTAGGGAGTGTCCATGTAGGTTTCGTGGGCATCGAGGCGCGCGGTCCTCCAGCCAACTTCCCATATGGAGGACAAGGCTGGATCATTCGAAGCAAAGCGCGCGCGCTGTTGAAATGGAAATGCGGTGAACGCGGATGTTAGGCGAACAAGCTGCAAGGGCTGATCGCGTGTTTCGATGTCGAGCTGGAGGTAGCGCCAAGTTCTCCAGACGAGCGATGAAAAAGTGCGGTTCTCGACGCCATCGGCGATGTATTCGTCGTAGACGCCGATGATTTTCTTTCCCGCGATTTCATTGCGATTGCCCTTTTCTCCTTTGGCGTCTTTGAGGGCTTCGGCATACGTCACGCGTATGGTGGCGTCTTTTCCGCCGCTGACGATAAGGTTCGTGAAAGCGGTGGTCAATTCTGTATTGTCGAGAAGGAGTGTTATTTTTTGATTTGGCGGAATTGCCAGGGGCGCGTCGGGAAATCCTCCGCTGGCGGCGTTGGTGACCAGGCCCGACGATCTTACGACTCGCCCTCCCGGCATCTCTCGCCATTCCATCGCGGGCAATGAATCGCGAATCAACTGCCAGTTGTTTGGAGTATCACCGAGTTCGCGATTGGAGGCCGGGCCGAGAGGCTGAGCTTTTTGCCAGTGAGACGAGGTGGATGCCGGAGCATCCCAACTCCAGTCATACAAGCGGCCGTCAATCTTCTCGATGGGGTCGGCGGCGAAGTATCCACGTAATTCGCCCATGGAAACAGCCGCTACATGAAAACCGGCCTCTTGCTCGGCCCACCACGAGTCATTGGTATTGGCAATTTGCTCTAGCGGGCTTTCTCCGCGGACCAGAAATCCGGTGCGGTAGCTGATCTGGGCGACGGGCGCGAACGTTCCGAGATTCCATACCGTAGCCGCAAGAATATTTTTTCCGGGATGCAAAAATGGTGCGAGGTCGTAGACTTCATATCTCCAATGGGATAAATCTCCTCGGGCTGGACCGGAGCCAACGCGTTGCTGGTTGACCTTCAGCAGGAAGCGATTATCCGCAGAGACATCCACGAGGAAATGTTCGGGTACTTTTTCCAGATCGATTTCCTTGCGGAAGTGAAGCATGGTCAGGTCTTTGGCGGGCGCGCCGGGAGAGCTAATCCATTGAGGGGGAGCCGATTTTGCTGGCGCCTGGGGTGAAGGATCTGCAACAGCAGGAAACAGAGTCGGAAAAAACAACACGGAGGCGAACAAGAATCGGACGCTAAGGTGTAGACCGGATTGAGAATGACGTAATAATTGATTGCTCATGGGAGCCGGTTTAGCCGGCGGGAGATTCTGTCGCAAGTCCGGGTAGAAAGTCCACTGCGGAACCGCAGACTAAGAATCTATGCTAGCCCACGATCCCGATGCCTGGGACGCGGGCTGGGATGGCCAATTACAGAAGCTCGGCTCAAGGTGCTTGGTCTAACCTCAGCTATCCGGATTCGACTCCAGTACGCTTACCAAACCTTGCAAACTTTTTCAGCTGGCTTGGTCATAGGCTGGCCCTGCTTACACGAGAAGGCCCGGGAGAACTCCAGCATATTGGCGACGACACCGTTGATGCGGTAGACGGCGGGCGAATGCGGGTCCGTCATGGCACGCACGCGGAGATCCTCGGGCCGCTCGTTGGCACAATCCCACTGGGCAAATCCGATGAAGAATCGCTGCTCGGGAGTTAAGCCGTCGATGGGATGAAGGCTTAGGTCCTTGGTAGCGCTTTTCCAAGCCATGTATGCCAAGATTTCGCCACCGAGATCGGCCACGTCTTCACCGAGAGTGAGCTTGCTGTTGATGTGGACATCATCCACGACGACGTACTGCGCGTATTGGTCGACCACGCATTTGGTACGAGTCTCAAACCGCTCGCGGTCTTCCTTAGTCCACCAGTTCTTCAGATTCCCTTTGGCGTCGAACTGGCTGCCTTCGTCGTCGAAGCCGTGGGTAAGTTCGTGACCGATGGTGCCGCCGGTGTCGCCGTAGTTGGGAGCGTCGTCCATCTTGGCATCCAAGAGTGGGGGCTGCAGCACGCCGGCCGGAAAGTTGATGTCGTTCATCTGCGGATTGTAGTAGGCGTCTACCGTTGGCGGAGGAATTTCCCACTCGCCGTGGTCCACAGGCTTGCCAATTTTGTTGATGCGGCGGTGAGTTTCGAATTCAGCGGCGCGCTGGACGTTGCCGGCAAAATCGTCGCGCAGAATTTTGACGGAGCTGCAGTCGCGCCATTTGTCGGGATAGCCAATTTTGTTTCGAATGCCCTGAAGCTTGGTGAGGGCCTGCGTTTTGGTCTCGGGACTCATCCAGTCCAGCTGGCGAATGCGCAGAGCCATGGCGTCTTCGATTCGCTTCACCATATTGAGAGTGCTTTGCTTGAGTTCGGGTGAAAAAACTTTGGCGACGTACACCTGGCCGAGAGCTTCGTCCAAGTTGTGGTTGGTGTAGCTGACGCAGCGTTTCCAGCGCGGTTGCTGCTCTTTTGCGCCGCGGAGATAGTTGCGATAAAAATCGAAATTCTCCTGGACGAAAGCGGACGAGAGGTAGGGAGACGCAGAATCGACCACATGAAAGCGCAGATAAGTTTTCCAGTTTTCGATGGGCTCAGCCACCAGCCGCGCATTCACTTCCTTGAAGAAGCCCGGCGTGTTCACATTGAGAATTTCGAAGTCCGGATATTTGGCCGCGCCGTAATACGTTTTCCAATCGAAGTTGGGCGCCAATTCGCTCAGGCCGCTGGGTGCCATTTTGTTTTTCAGTTTGTAGGGATCGCGGCGTTCCACGCGTGTGAGTGAAGCATTCGCCAGGGCGGTTTCCATTCGCATGACGGTATCGGCGTTCTGTTTGGCAATTTCAGGGCGATCGCCCGCCAACTCGAAAATCTTTTGCACGTGCAGGAGATAGCGCTCACGGGTCTGTTTCGATTTGTCATCAGTCTTGGTGTAGTAATCGCGGTCTGGAAGGCCGAGCCCGCCTTGATCCAATTCTGCGATTACCTGTTCAGAGTTGTCCGGGTCCTGCGTTGAGCCTGCAGCAAAGAGAATGGACCGGCCAAAGACGAGTTGAAGTCGGGCAATCAGCTGAGGCATTTCCTGGACGCTTTTGAGTTTGGCAATAGCATCGAGCTGCGATTGAACGGCGGAGATGCCGCGCTTTTCCACCAGAGACTCGTCCATGCAGGCAGCGTAGAAATCGCCGACTTCTTCTGTCACTACGTCACGGTGAGAAGTGTCTGAGGATGCTTGCTCGAGAATGCCGTGCAGAAAATTGAGATTGTCCTCATAGAGCTTGCCGTAAACGGACCAGGAAGTCTGATCGGAGGGGATGGGATTCTTGCTCTGCCATCCGCCACAAGCGTAGCGATAGAAGTTCACGCAGGGATCGATGGACTTGTCCATCGAAGTGATATCCAGGCTGGGGCAATAAGGGAGCACCGGCTTTTGCGAAACTCCTGTTCCGGATTTGTCCTGCGCGGTTGCCAGCGATGCAGAGATCAGAAGGAGCGCCGATAAATAGACAGGTTTAGTGTTCATATTCACCTTCGACTGCGACGATTCAAAAGGGTTAGACCCACTTCATTCATCACGGGAAGCGCGTTCCCACAGCCAAGATTTCTTTTCTAACTTTCAAATCCGCGGGCATTGTACATCGGCTTTCCTTCCGGCGAACTCCTGAAGTGCACCTCATCGGCAGTAGCAGTTCAGGCCGGTGGATCGGCCCAGCACGAAGTCTCCAGAAGATTTAAGTGTTTGAAACGCTAGACCGGGCAGCCGAGGTTCGAGCGGTGAGAGTTGTCCATTCCGAAGCAATCCAATCCAGCCACGTAAGAGAAGCTACTGCTATTTGCTGACGGAGTAAGGACCGTCCGACGCCGGGCGATAGTCCGTATAAGTGAGGATCCTCTGAAGGTCGAGACTCTTTAGGAACAAGATGGTGGCGCTTGCTCTCATTTCGAGGCGTTTGGGAACCCAGACCGCGTCACCAACGCACGTCTGCTCCATAATGATATGCGAACCGCGCTGCACGCGAGCCACAAGTAATCCGATCGAGAAGGATTGGGTCACCTCGCCGTCGACTTTGACCCAGCCGAAGTCCTGCTTGTCTACCCAAAGCTTGCCTTCCACCCTGGAGAACAGCTTGCCGTATTTGCCGTGGGCACGATATCCCGGGTGCGGGGTGGCCTTCAGCACGTAGGCCGACCTGCCGTCCAAAATCTCTTCGCCGATGAGATGAAAGTCGAAGGCTTCGAGCAGGTCACGGAGGAAAGACCTGTTTTCCTGATCCTTGCGGAGCCGGGCAGCTTGTTCCTCCGGCGTTTCGTGCTTCAGTTTCTCAAGATCTTTATCCCGTTTCTTCTGCTCCTCGGCTGATGGAAGCTGGCCGTTGTGTTCCATGAGTTGCTCAAAGCGAATGCCATTGACGAGAATCATTTGAGTGACGTCGACATTTTCGGATTTTACTTGCCCGAGGGCGTCCATGCGCCGGTCTTCATCACGCTCCGTAAACGTATAGTGGCCACGCGCATCCCAACTGCGCTGGGTGGCCGCAATTGATTGACTCACAATCTGACGGGGATCGAGCAGGCTTGCCTCATTCTGAGGTTTGTTCGGGCCGCTGTTTTGAGCGAAAAGTGCGGCTGATGCCATGACCGGCACAAAAAGACATTGCATCCAGGATTTAGCAAGTATTCCCATTTTTGGCTCGATACCAGCTGGAGCTGAAAACCTCGGAGAATCAGGGTTCAGGAATAGCCTAGCGGTTGAGGAGTTGAGCGTCTGTGCGAATAGGAACAGATTGACCTGCGCGCTCAATCCGCAGTGTCGTTGCCGGAGCGGAGTTTCCAGAAGATTTGTCGAAGGATGCCGAGGGTGAGTTCAGCGTCGGTAGCGGAGAGATGCAGGCGGCGAACAAGGCGGCGAATTTTTTCTTCGGTGGGAGCGGCGGAGCGGCGCTTCTGGGATGCGCTGGTGTTCGTTTTCAAATAGCCGCTGGAACGGAGGGCGTCGAGCAAAAGCGATGTGAGACGTTCGAGATTGGCGGCAGAGGCAGCGACATCTTTTTCGGGCTTCAATGCGGCTTTAGGATTGCGCACAAGCTCGTAAAGGCAAACGGCGACGGCCTGGCCGAGATTCATGGAGCGATGCTCTTCGCGGGTGGGGATGCGCAGGAGCCAATGGCAATGGCTGAGGTCTTCGTTCGAAAGGCCGCGCTTTTCGGAGCCGAACAAAAAGGCGACTCGACTGCCGGCCAGATGCTTATGGATAAGCCGCGTAGCTTGCTCAAGGCGGCGAACCGGATGCAAGGGCTGGCGGCGGCCGACGGCAGTGGTTCCCACGACGAGGGCGCAATCCGCGACGGCTTCGGCGACAGTTTTGAATTCTTCGGCGCGGGCGAGCAGAGGCTCAGCACCGACGGCGGACCGCGCTTCGCGGAAAGCCAGTTCGTATGGATTGACGACGCGAAGATGAGCGAAGCCGAAGTTACTCATGGCGCGGGCAGCGGCTCCGATGTTCAGAGGATTGCGCGGCTCGACGAGGACAACGCGCAGGTGGTCGAGTTCGGAATGGGGAGACAAGGGAGTGAGTTTACCGCAGGGAAGAAATAATGAAGTAACGAAGTAAGGAGCAATGAAAAGAGGGTTGTTCGATCCGGTGGGTGCGCAACGGGGGCGGCTTGCGTGGGCGGCGAGGGGTAACATAGACTGTGGTCGGGTAGAAACAAAAAGCCTGCCAAACTGGCCGGAATTTCCCGCCTTTGCATGGGCCTGATGGCATGGCCGAGTCCATTCGAACCACGTCCCCGATTGCGGTTGGGGCATCATCCATGGTGTTAGCGGCGCGGCAAGCGGCCGGGGCGCAGCGCTCTGGATTATGTGGCGGCGAGACGGCGGACCGGCAGGGGGAAGCTGAGTGGCAACTCCACTGGAAACCTGGGTTGAGAGCGCGGCAAAGCTGACCAAGCCGAACCGCGTGGTGTATTGCGATGGCTCCGAAGTGGAGTACCAGCGGATGATCGCGGAGATGCTGCGCGGGGGAGATTCGTTCGCGCTCAACGAAAAGACATATCCGAACTGCCATCTGCACCGGAGCAGTCCAAATGATGTGGCGCGGACGGAGCACCTGACGTTCATCTGCTCGCCCAACAAAGACGATGTGGGTCCCACGAACAACTGGATGGATCCCGACGCGGCGAAACATAAAGTGGGCGCGCTGCTCGACGGAGCAATGCGCGGTCGGACGATGTACGTGGTGCCGTATGTGATGGGGCCGGTGAATTCGCCGATCAGCAAAGTGGGCGTTGAGGTGACAGACAGTCCATACGTGGTGGCGAGCATGCGGATCATGTCGCGAATGGGCAACGTGGCAATGGAGCGGCTGGGAGCGTCGAACAATTTCGTGCCCGGGCTGCATTCGTTGGGTGACCTGGACCCGATGCGGCGGTACATCGTGCACTTCCCGGAGGAAAGATTAATTTGGAGCGTGGGTTCGGGCTATGGGGGAAACGCGCTGCTGGGGAAGAAATGCTTTGCGCTGCGGATTGCCAGCGTGATGGCGCGCGAGCAGGGTTGGATGGCGGAGCACATGCTGATCCTGGGGCTGGAGTCGCCAGGAGGCAAAGTAACGTACATGGCCGCGGCGTTCCCGAGCGCGTGCGGGAAAACGAATTTGGCGATGATGGTATCCACGCTGGAGAGCCAGGGCTACCGAGTTTGGACAGTGGGCGACGACATTTCCTGGATGAAGATTGGCGATGACGGGTACCTGCACGCAATCAATCCGGAAGCGGGATTCTTTGGTGTTGCTCCGGGTACGGGAATGAAAACCAATCAGAACGTGATGACGGCGCTGCACAAGAATACGCTGTTCACGAACGTGGCGATGACTGCAGAGCGTGAGCCTTGGTGGGAAGGCATCGGGGACGACGCCCCCGCGGGAATGACCAACTGGAAAGGTGAGAAATGGGATTCGTCCAAGGGCGCGGCGGCGCACCCCAACTCGCGATATACAGTGCCAGCACAACAATCGCCTAGCATTTCACCAAAGTGGGAAGCGCCGGAAGGCGTGCCGATTTCGGCGTTTATTTTTGGCGGGCGGAGAGCGCGAGTGGCGCCGCTGGTCTATGAATCGTTTGACTGGCAGCACGGAGTGTTCGTGGGCGCGACGATGGCGAGCGAGACAACTGCGGCGGCGACGGGCGACGTGGGGATTACGCGGCGCGACCCTATGGCTATGCTGCCGTTCTGCGGGTACAACATGGCAGATTATTTTCGTCACTGGCTGGAGATGGGGAAGAAAATCCCGAAGCCGCCGAAGATTTTTCACGTGAACTGGTTCCGCAAAGGCGCGGATGGAAAATTTCTGTGGCCCGGATACGGCGAAAACGTCCGCGTGCTGAAGTGGATTTTAGAACGAGTGGAAGGTCACGGCACGGCACAAGAGACGCCGATTGGCTACGTCCCCGCGAAGAACGGCCTGACGATGGACGGAATGAAGATATCGGAAGAAGCCGTGAACGAATTGTTGCGCGTGAATGCGGAAGATTGGACGGCGGAGATGGAGGATTCCAAACAATTCTTCGGAAAATTCGGCGAGCACTTGCCAAGGCAGATTCGCGAAGAGCACGAAAAACTGGCGCGGCGGTTTCAGCGCGTCGTTACAGCCTAAGGACTCCCTCTAAATTTCAGTGGTGACCGCCGGCGCGGCGCACAGGCGAGCTGATGGGCGGCATGTCTTCGGCATCAAATGCCGCGGGCGACCGTTCGAAATGAAAATCAGACCGGCTTTCCAGCAAACGCACACAGCGATTCCAGCGAAGAATGCTGTCGTCATTCCCAATGGGGCGGATTTTCTCCGCCTCCCCAAAACAGCGCATGGCTTCTTCGACCAACGGCAAGAGAGTGTGCGGAGCGTAGCCGACGAGGAGTTGAGTCTTGGCGCGGCGTTCGTGTAACAAACCCGCGTAGTAGAGCTGCTCATAGGGATCACGCAGCTCTTGAAAGATGGACAGGACCTCGTTATAGCGATCGCTCGCGGCACCGATGAATTGGTCGGTGATGGCAAGACCGAGCATGCGGCGAGCAAGCTGGTGCCCGGGATCGACCGCGAGGATATCCCGGCAGATCGATTCTGCCTCTTCGGGATCGTTGAGGTAGCGGTACAGTTCGACTTTGGCCAGAGCTTCGGGAATACCTGCCTTAGAGATGGATTTTAATTGGTGTGTCATGGAACCTCCTGTTTCTTGCTACTTACCGCGGATTTTCCGAAACAGCATGGTTAGCGGATCATAGAATTCGTCGACCACACGCTCTTTGAGCGGGATGATGGCGTTGTCGGTGATGTGAATCTCCTCGGGACATACTTCCGTGCAACATTTCGTGATGTTGCAGAGACCGAGGCCGAGCTGATCCTTTAGAAGCGCGGCACGGTTGCGGCCATCCAGCGGATGCATTTCGAGGCCGGCGATTCGAACGAAAAAGCGCGGCCCGGCGAATTGCTCCTTCTTGTCGTGTTCGCGAAGAACGTGGCATACGTCCTGGCAAAGAAAACATTCGATGCACTTTCGAAACTCCTGCACGCGATCCACGTCGAGCTGCGAGATTTTCCAATCGGAGCCCGGCCGCGGTTCGAATGCAGGGATTTTGCGGTTGACACGATAGTTCCAGGAAACGTCGGTGACAAGGTCTTTGATGCTGGGAAAGGATTTCATGGGGAGGACGGTGATGGGCTGGTCCTGCGGGAGATCGTCCATGCGCGTCTTGCATGTGAGGCGGGGACGGCCATTCACTTCCGCGGAGCAGGAACCGCACTTCCCTGCTTTGCAATTCCAGCGGACGGCAAGATCGGGAGCAAGATACCCCTGAATGTAATGGAGCGCGTCGAGAACAACCATGCCGGGAGCGAGGGGAACACGGTAGTCCACAGTTTGTCCACGGTTCGAATCGCCGCGAAAGACGCGCAAATTGGCTTCGCTCATGTTTGAACTCCCTGATGCGACCGCTGGACGACTTCGTCCCAGCGCAAAGGCAGAGCCGAACCGGCAACTTTCCACTGCGTGATTTTTGTGCGCCCCATGTCATGAGCCAAGGCCTTCATGACCTCTCCGTGAGGAAGTTTCAAGACAAAATCCATCAACGCCGTCTCATCCTCCCAAACGGATAGTGTCCAAAAATTGCGGCTCAACACCTGCGCACGCAAAGCATAGCCCACCACCCCGGGAGTGCTTCGCAATTGTTTTTGGATTTGGGTTGAGAATCGTATGAAACGTGGAATGGCCCGATATTTGTTTAGCGGCAAATAGGATAACAGCGCGATGTATTCGCGGTTTTTCTCCGCAGTGGCCAACATCTTCCATGGGCTGTATATGGTCATGGGTCCCTAGTCATACAGTGAGGCAGATCGAGATCCGCTTCATGACTTATCCTCGGCAAGAATTTGCTTCAGTTCAACTGGCATTTCCGGAACGGGTGATTCGCGACGTTTCATGGCGTCGGATTCACGAACGATGATGTTTTGTTTCTTTTCCCACGTCGAATCCGGGTTCGGATGATCTATGCGGCTGTGCGCGCCGCGACTCTCCGTGCGAGCCAATGCGCTCCGGGCGACGGCTTCGGAAACAGTGAGCATGGACTTCAGGTCATAAGAGAGATGCCAGCCGGGATTGAAGAGACGCGAGCCCTCGACACCGGCTTTCGCGGCGCGGGTTTTTAGTTTTTCCAATTCCGCGAGCGCCTTTTCCAAATCTTCCTCAGTGCGGAAGATCCCGACAAGACTCTGCATCACTTCCTGCAAGTCGCGATGGACGGCATAAGGGCTTTCGGCTCCAGTATTGGAAAACGGCGCGAGCAATTCTTTTTCGGCTTGCGCGATTTGCGAGTCGTCAAGAGAAGCAGCAGGGGCGCGCCTGGCATATTCGGCGGCAGCAAGCCCCGCGCGACGGCCAAAGACCAATAAATCGGAGAGCGAATTTCCACCCAGTCGATTCGCACCATGAAGACCTGCCGCGGCTTCACCAGCGGCGAAAAGACCGGGAACGGTGGACTGCGCGGTTCCCGCGTCCACGCGAATGCCGCCCATCACGTAATGGCAAGTGGGGCCCACTTCCATCGGCCCCTTGGTAATGTCCACGTCAGCGAGTTCCTTGAACTGGTGATACATGCTCGGGAGTTTTTTCTTCACGTACTCGGCATCTTTGTGAGAGATGTCGAGGTATGCGCCGCCGTGTTCCGTGCCGCGGCCCTCTTTGACTTCGGTGTAGATCGCGCGAGCCACAACATCGCGCGTAGAAAGTTCCATGCGCTTGGGGTCGTACTTCTCCATGAAACGCTCGCCCGCTTTGTTGCGCAGAATGCCGCCTTCCCCGCGAACCGCTTCGGTTACGAGAATGCCCTGCACTCCGGGCGGCCAAACCATACCTGTGGGATGGAACTGAACGAATTCCATGTCCATGAGCTCGGCGCCGGCTTCGTAAGCGAGCGCCATGCCGTCGCCGGTGTATTCCCAGGAGTTGGACGTAATGCGCCACGCTTTGCCTATTCCGCCGGTGGCGACGACGATGGACTTGGCTTTGAACACGATGAAGCGGCCGGTCTCACGCCAATAGGCAAAGGCACCGGTGATGCGACCACCATCGGTCAAGAGGCGCGTGACGGCGCACTCCATGTAGACGTCGATACCCTGCTGGACACCGCGGTCCTGCAGCGTGCGAATCATTTCTAGGCCGGTGCGATCACCAACATGGCAGAGGCGCTTGAAGGTGTGGCCGCCGAAAGCGCGCTGCAAAATGTCGCCATTTTCTGTGCGGTCGAATAGCGCGCCCCACTGTTCGAGTTCGCGGACGCGAGCAGGAGATTCCTGAGCGTGTAGCTGGGCCATGCGCCAGTTGTTAAGAAGTTTTCCGCCGCGCATGGTGTCGCGAAAATGCGTTTTCCAATTGTCGGCGGAGTCCACGTTAGCCATAGCCGCGGCGATGCCGCCTTCAGCCATCACAGTGTGGGCTTTTCCGAGAAGCGATTTGCAGACCACGCCAACAGAAGCGCCTTGAGCCAAGGCTTCGAGCGACGCGCGCAACCCCGCTCCGCCGGCGCCAATGATGAGAACGTCGTGCTCGCGGGTCTCGTAGTTTGCGGTCACAGAAGCCTCAGGTCACGAATCGCACCGCTGGCCACCATGCGCACGTAGAAATCAGCAAAGCCCACCGAGACGAGACTGCACCAAGCGAAAAGCATGTGGCGCTCGTTCAAGAATGTTGAAACGCGCCAAGCCTCAAAGCGCGAACGTCCAAAAGTCGCGCAAGAAAAACAATCGAGCTTGCCGCCCGCAATATGGCGAAGCGAATGACAGGAAAAGGTGTAGAGCGAAAGTAGCAAGACGTTGAGAGTGAGGACCAGTGTCCCAACTCCGACGCCGAAGTGGCCATCGAATGAATAAGAGAGAGAGGCGTCGTGCCACAGAAACGCAATAAAGAGAACTGCAAGGTAGAAAAAGTAGCGGTGGACGTTTTGCAGAATAAAGGGGAAAGCGGTCTCGCCGCGATATTTGCGGCCAGCGGATTCACCCACGGCACAGGCGGGGGGATCAAGAAGAAAAGCGCGGTACAACGCCTTGCGGTAGTAGTAGCAAGTAGCGCGAAAACCGAGCGGACCGGCAAGAATCAAGAGTGCCGGAGAAAATTTCCACCAGCGATGATCCGGATCAATGAGCGGCGAGTAGAAAGGCGAGAGGTAAGGCCCCCACGAATAAAATTTTCCCTCAAACGCACGCAAAGTGGCATACACGCTGAAACCGCCCATCAAGACAATGATGGGGATGATCTCAATCCACCAGGCGTCGCGGCGCAGAGTGCTCCCAAGGCGCGATTCCGGCAGCAGAGTCGGGGAACCAGACATCGGATAACCTCCGAAGTGGCTGTAGGGTAGTCAAAAACGGAGTTTTTTCAAATGAAATTAATAAGAAACCAGGGTGAAGGCTGGATCACAGGATGGTTTCGATTTCGGCGTCGAGGGAAACGTGGGTGGCGGGGATTCCGTTAATCGAGAATTTGTCGCCCGCGGCTTCGGAAAAATGGAAAAAACGGCTGATGTGATAGTCCTCGTCATAACCGGAGAATAGACGTTCAGTTTCCTGAGCGGCGAGGCCAAAGTGGGAGAGCGCGACTGGCTCACCGAAGTTTTTGGCTTGTGAGCGGTATAACTGGACGAGTTCGCGCAGGGGCATCATGGAAACGCTGCGCACAGCTTCGGCGCTCAAGGAGTTCTCCTGTGGCGAAGTGTACTGCCGCGATGATGAGAAAGAAAGAGACGGCACTGAGTAGAAAGGAAGTATGGTGTTTGGCGCTTAACGCTGGGATTGATAAGATGCTTGGCAGGATTAGAGAAGGACAGGAGGGATGATTATGAGCATTGCGGTGGGAGAGACAGCGCCGGATTTTACACTGATGAATCAGGAAAAGAAGGAAGTAAAGCTTTCCGATTTCGCGGGCAAGAAAAATGTCGTGCTGGTGTGGTACCCGCTGGACTGGAGCCCGACGTGCACGAACGAGCACGCATGCTTTGTCAATGACATGCGCTCGTTCGAAACGCTGGACGCGGAAGTGCTCGGCGTCAGCGTTGACAGCGTGTGGTCGCACAAAGCCTATGCGGAGAAGATGGGCATCAAGTATTCGCTGCTGGCCGATTTTCATCCGAAGGGCGCGATGAGCGAAAAATACGGTGTGTACATGGCCGACAAGGGAATCACCGGCCGGGTCATCGCCATCGTGAACAAAGCTGGAAAAGTGGCTTGGCTCAAGAACTATGACATTCCAGTGGTGCCGGATCTGAAGGAAGTCGCGGCGGCGCTCTCGCAAGTAAAGGCAGCGACAGCGTAAGAAGAAGTAAAGAAATAACGAAAACGAAAGCGGGCCGGTGGTTGCCGGCCCGCTTTTTATTTAAGCAGAATCAACTGTGCTCGGAATGAAATCCAAATGGTTTTCAGCTCACTTCGCGGCGAAATCGTTGCGGGCGATGACGCCACCCTTCATCACGAACTTGACGGATTCGAGAACGTGCACGTCGGAAGTGGGATCACCGCTAACGGCGATCAGATCGGCGAAACGACCAGTCTCCAGCGTGCCAACTTTGTCGGGCCAGCCGATCAAGTCCGCGGCATTGATCGTGGCAGCCTGGATGGCATCAAGGGGCTTCATGCCCCATTCGACCATCTTACCAAATTGCCTGGCATTGTCGCCGTGAGGGTAGACGCCAGAGTCGGTGCCAAAGGCCATCTTCGCGCCAGACTGATAGGCGTGGCGGAAATTCTCGCGCTGCAACCGGCCAAGTTTCTTTTCCTTTTCGATGGACTCGGCAAGCATTCCCGCTTTCGCACCTTCCTGCAGGATAAAGTCGTCGTTGTAAATGTCAAACACGAGATAGGTGCCGTGCTGCTTGGCGAGGGTGATGCCTTCGTCGTCGATGAGGCTGGAGTGCTCGATGGAATCGATGCCCGCGCGAATCGCGTCTTTAATGGATTGCGTCCCGTGTGCGTGGGCGGCAACTTTGCGTCCGAGTTTGTGGGCTTCATCGGCGATGGCCTGCATTTCTTCAAGCGTGTATTGCGGGGTGCCTGGCTGATCGCCCTTGCTTAGGACTCCGCCGGAAGCGCAAATCTTAATCAGGTCGGCGCCGTACTTGATGACTTCGCGCACTTTGGCGCGAGCCGCCCACGGGCCATCGGCGACCCCATCGGATTTGTAGTGAAACTCTGAGGGCAAGAGATTGTTGTCGCAATGGCCGCCGGTGATCCCAAGTGCCGGCCCGGAAACGCGCATGCGCGGACCTTCTACATCGCCAGCGTCAATGCCATCGCGCAAGGCAACGTCGCTGTAGCCGTCGGCGCCGACGTTACGGGCGGAAGTGAAGCCAGCACGGAGAGTCAGACGCGCGTTCTTCACTCCAGTCACAGCCTCGCGGGGGATAGATACACCGAGTCCGTTGTACCCAGAGTCGCTGGGAACGGAGGTGATGTGTGTATGGACATCAATAAGGCCGGGGAGACATGTGGCGTTCGAAAGATCAATCGCGGTGACGCCGCTGGGAAGCTTCGCTGAGGATGAAGCGCCAACCGATGTGATCGTGCCGGAGGCGTCAAAGACCACAGTTTGGTCACTGAGCATCTGACCGGAGCGAACATCAAGTAGCTTGCCGCAGCGGACAGCGCCGGGGGCAGAGATTGCCAGCGGCGAAATAGTGAGGCCAAAAATAAGGACGAGCAGAATCTTGCGCATGAGTCTCCTTGGAATTGTAAACAGAGCGCAAGGAGAATATATCCGCAGCAGTCCATTTGGGAAGCGGGATGAGTGGAATTCCAGGACGACGGAAACAAGGAGTGAGGCGCTGATGTTAAGTGATTACTTATTCGCAGGTTTGGTTGCGTCGCTTCCCGTGTCAGGATTCTTCGCTAAGGAAGTGTTTTGCCGGGAGAAAGAGCGGACAAAGAGGACCAAGCCCCAGCGCTGGTCTTCGGTTAAACGTTTTTTGAACGAGGGCATGGGCTTTTTCCCTTCGCTGATCTGGTAGAAAATTTCGCCGTCGGTGACGCTGTTCATGTGTCCGGCGTCGGTGAGGTCGGCTGGAGCCGGAGAGTGCATCATCGCTTCGGGGCCATCTCCTTTGCCACGATCGCCATGGCACTGGGCGCACTCATCCACATAAATCCTCCGGGCTGCCTTCAGCGTAGATTCCGACGGCTGGAGGGGATTCTTGAGTTTTTTGACTTCTTCGGGGACAACCCAGGGCCGGTCACCTTGGAATACCGCGTAGGCAATCACAATGCAAATCAATGCAAGGAGCGAAGCGAAAACCAGTTTGCGAGTCTTGAGGTTGCGCTGCGTGTCGGAGGACATGTTGACGAAGAAAATTCTCGCACATCACGGATGCGAGTGAAAGCAGAGCTCCATCCGCTAGAGCTCAGAATTCTGGTCACGGACTATGAACGGAAGATAAGCCAGAGGAGTTCGGCATTGAAGAAGAGAATTGCGGCGGCGACGATCCACGCGATAACCACGGTGATCCGCGAGTTGACGAACTCCCCCATTTTGGCGCGGTTGCTAGTGAACTGAATGAGGGGGATCACCGCGAAGGGCAACTGAAAGCTGAGAATCACCTGGCTGAGAATGAGCAACGAGGTGACTTTGTTCTCGCCGGCGATGCCGATGACCAGCGCTGCAGGAATGATGGCGATGGATCGAGTGATCAGGCGGCGAAGCCAGGGCTTCAAGCGAATGTCGAGAAAGCCTTCCATCACGATCTGGCCGGCCAAGGTGCCTGTGAGCGTGGAGTTTTGGCCGGAGGCCAGCAGTGCGCAAGCAAATAACGTGCTGGCGAGGCTGACTCCTAGGACTGGACTTAGAAGTTTGTAAGCATCCGCGATTTCCGCGACGTCATGAAGGCCTCGCGTATGAAAGGCGGCTGCACCAAGAACGAGAATAGCGGCGTTGATAAAAAGCGCAAAACCGAGAGCGAGCGTGGAATCGAATATCGCGTAACGAACGGCTTCACGCCGGTCGCGCAAGGACGCGCCGAACGCGCGTGTCTGCACAATGCTGGAGTGCAGATAAAGATTGTGGGGCATGACCGTGGCGCCAAGAATGCCGATGGCGATGTAGAGCATTTCGCGGTTGCGCAGGATTTCCGCGCGCGGAATGAATCCGATCGCGGCTTCGCGCCAAAGTGGATGCGCCCAGAAAATCTCATAGGCGAAACACGCAGCAATGGAGGCAATGAGCGTCACGACAAAGGCTTCGACCAGCCGGAAGCCGCGTCCTTGCAGGGCCAGGACTATGAGGACATCCAGCGCGGTGATAAGCACACCCGCAAGTAGGGGCAGACCGAAAAGAAGCTTCAGCGCGACGGCCGAGCCCAAAACTTCCGCAAGATCACAGGCCGCGATGGCAATTTCGCAAATCACCCACAGGAAGTGGCCGGTGCGCTTGGAATAGTGTTCGCGGCAAGCTTGGGCCAGGTCGCGTCCGGTCGCGATGCCGAGCTTCGCGGAGAGCGCTTGCAAAAACATCGCCATCAAGTTGCTGATGAGCACAACGCTGAGAAGCGTATAGCCGAATTTCGAGCCACCGCCGATATCGGTGGCCCAGTTTCCCGGGTCCATGTAGCCGACAGCGACGAGATAGCCCGGGCCGGCGAAGGCCAACATCTTACGAATCCAGGATGAGCCGGACGAAAAGGGTATGGTGCGATGCGATTCCGGCAACGATGGCCGGCTAAGCCTCGCGGGCGCATCGACGGGAGTGGAGTTGCCCGCGGAAGTTTCGCCACTGACGGGCGGGCCGGTTTCGAGTTGTGGCGGGACCGTGCTTGCCATGTTTGAAGTTAACTATGCTAAATACGAAACCTAAACTACACTTAATATGCTCGCCTGTCAATGGAACTCTGTGTCTTTCTCGCCAACGAAGAAGAGATGAGTTTCCGCAGGGTCGCGGTGCAGGCGAATGGAGCGCGCTTGTGGTAAGTTCGAAACAGTATTCAGGGAGAAAACCGAAATGGATCAACAGCAGCCAGTGCCAGGACAGGTGCAGATCAAAGCGGACGAGAAGGAGTTGCAGGGGCAATACAGCAACCTGGTGATGATTCACCACAATCTGGAAGAGTTCACGATGAATTTCATCTACATCTTTCCGAACGGCGCACAAGGAAAGCTGCTGAACAGCATGATCGTCAGCCCGGGACACGCGAAGCGCATCTGGCGCGCGCTTGGAGAGAATCTGTCGCGCTATGAAGCGCAGTTTGGGACCATCAAGGAATCACCGGAAGGAAGCACGCCTGCTCCCAACGTAGGATTTGTTCAGTAGAGGCTAAGCTTCTGGTCCGGCGCATTCGGTGCGGATGTTGCAGTTGTGCCCAGCCTCATCCACCTGCTAGAATTTTAAAGTTGTTCTTCGATTTGGGCCTGTAGCTCAGGTGGCTAGAGCGCGCCCCTGATAAGGGCGAGGTCGGTGGTTCAAGTCCACCCAGGCCCACCAGTTTTCACTTCTTAGGTCATTACCTTCGCGATTGCTAAGACTCAATTCTGAGTGATAGTTCTTATCCAAGATGAAATCGCCAGCTCTCTTAGTTTTGGGTGCAGTTCTCTGCGTACCAGCAACTCTGGGCGCGGCGGAGAGAACCAATTTTACTGGCTCGTACACGCTCACGCCGCATAAGGATTCTCGGAAATCCGAAAAAGAGTCCGTCAAAGCACTTACGGTCGTGCAGACCGAGAAGTATATTGAAGTGACCGAACAGGAAGCTGGGCGCAAGAACACCTATCACTATCCACTCAGCGGCCCGGACGGTTCCTATATGACTCCCACGGGGTTGCAGGGAACTTGCAGGGGCAAGTTAAGAAAAAATGATCTCATCCTGGAATCATTTGTTACTGCACGCCCGGATCCCAACGGGCCACTCGTTCAAGTACACACCAAACAGAAATGGGAATTGTCCACTGACCTGAGAACCCTGCGAATTCATGTCGATGTAGATTCCCCGCAGTCGCCTATCCAGATCGTCGACCCGTGGATAGACACTTACACTCGGAATTGATTCAAGTTGCTGCGTTCTTCGCGCTTTTTTTTACAACTTGAGAACTACTATCCCGTAAGCAATCACATTGCCTGCCTGGCATTCTTGGTCAACAACCGATTCTTCAACGAAACTAGTTCACTTGAGTTGGCTTCGTGAAGCCTAAATAGGAGGCTATGGCTTCGGTGCCGCTGCTGGCGGAGGTGGCGGCGGCTGCGGGGGAACGACGAACTTGGCATCGTCCACCAGAACGTTTTGCTGAACCTGTTCTACCTGTACGGTGAAGCGGTTGCTAGGCCGCGCGAGCGTCCAGCGGAAAGGCATTTTTACTCCGTCAGCATCGCGATAATCTGCGTAGTCAATCTGCGTGGGGTTGCGGCCCAACGGGGTTTCCGCGTAGCGGATGAGCCGCAACAAAAGCCCCGACTCCTTGTCTAGATACAAACGCAACGGCGGCTGGCCTTCCGTGCGCCCCACAACCAGATACGTCTCATGGCCATCGATTTTTTCGCCAGCCTCCACTCGAAATTTCTGGTAGAGCGTCTTCACGTGCACGGGGAAATATAGGTCGGCGTCAATGCGCGCGGCGGCATTCTCCGCATCTGACATCACATGCACGCGCCCGGGAACACCGAGCCATCCCTGGGTGCCATTGAAGCCAGTGACGCTGTCCCCGCCCTTGAGATGCATGATGGAGACGCGCTTGTCCGGAGCCTTGGAAAAAACATCCATGGGGAAATGCTGGCCTCCGAATGCAGTGATGCTTCCCTTCTGCACGCGGCTGGTGATTTTCTGAAGCGCGTCGGCGCCGCCAACGGCAGCTAGATACTTATCGAGAAGTTGATCCGCAGCCGGCAACGCGGGTTTTTCTTCGCCGGGCTTTTTCCCCTCAGCGCCTGCGGGCATGGGCTCTTCGTCCGTGATGATGGGCGTGCCCACCGGATCAACCGCGCCACGGTGGCAGGAGTAGCAGGTCACTTCGCGGTGCCCTTCGAAATTGTCTTTATTGATCTCCATCACCATGTTAATCATCTTGCGCGCGGTGACTTTGGCCTTCTTGTCGTCCTTTTCGTTGGCATGTTCCACGTGGCAGTGTTCGCATTCCACGCCAAGCGAAGCCGCAATGAATTGCATCGCTGGAATGAGCTGATCCGCAGGGATGCCCTTGAGAGCTTTTATGTTTTTGAACTGCTCCTCAGCAAGTTTTGGCGCGGCCGGGCTCCCGGCAGCGGCTTGTGGAGGGGTGGATTGACCTCGCGCTCCAGCAATCGCCAGCAGGAGACAAACCGAAACTCCGCAACCGGCCAACCAAAGATTCCTATTCCGATTCATCTATTAAGCCCTCGCAGGTGATGTGACGAATGCGCGCGAAGCACGGTTACAAGGAACTATTGTGCCCCTGAGTTAGATTGCAAGATCAGCCGCTAATCTCGCCGCGCTTCGCCAGCGCAGTGATGCGGTCCGCGGCGCGGAAGGCCAGCGCTTCAATGGTCATGGTGGGTTGGCCGCGGCCAGAAGTAACCAGACTGCTGCCATCGCAAAGGAAAAGATTTTTCACGTCGTGTGTACGGTGATCCGGATTAATCACCGAAGTCTTCGGATCGTTCCCCATTCGGCAGGTTCCCAGGAGATGTACACCAAATTGCTGCTCCTGCGCCGGGAAACCCCATTTTTTCTTCGCTCCGGCAGCTTCAAAGATTTCGTGAGCTTTCGCAAACATCCAATTGCTAAGCTTCAAATCGTCCGGATGGTCCTTGTAGGTCAAGCGCAGTGCCGGCAGACCCCATGCATCCTTTAGCTCAGGGTCGAGCGAGAAACTATTGTTTTCCAGCGGAATCGAAGTGCCATGGCAGAAAATCTCCATGGTCCGGTTGAAATCGCTCGCCAGCGCTGCTTTAAAACCCTTGCCCCATCGTGGAGTTCCCGGAGGGAGTCCGCCAAATGCAAAGCTCATGGGCGTGAAATCGTAACGAGCATCAAGCCCGCCGCCTCCATAGAAGCCAACTTTTTGCGGATCGAGTTCGTAGAAATCATGCATCACGCGGCTCACTGCGTAGCCCTTGTAGTCGTTCAGAGGATGATCGAATTGTCCGGTGACCACCCCGCCGCTATTGAACATCAGGTATTTGCCGACAATCCCGCTGGAGTTTGCCAGACCATTCGGAAACTGTTTATTGGCGGAAAGCAGAAGCAAGCGCGGCGTCTCCGCGCCGTTCGCGCAAACCACTACCGCCTTGGCTTTCTGCAGATGCGTGTTGCGCTGCTCATCGAAGTAGGTCGCGCCGACCGCGCGGCCATTGGCATCCGTCTCGATGCGATGCACGTAAGAATTGGGCCGAATTTCGCACCGGCCAGTTTTCTCCGCCACACGAATGGCGGCAGCCAGCGAACTGGACTTCGCGCCCACTTCACATCCAAATCCCAAACAGAAACCGCAATTGACGCAAGCGCTGCGCCCGGGCCGTGCCTGCGAAAGAATCGCCATCGGTGCGGGGTAAGGATGCCACCCGAGTTTCCGGGCAGCTCGCTCGAAAATCACGCCCGAAGACTTCACCGGCAACGGCGGCATTGGATATGGTTTCGAACGCGGCGGATCGAACGGACTCGCACCTGCGAGCCCCGAAACTCCAATTTCCCATTCTACTTTCGTGTAATAGGGCTCCAGGTCGGCATAAGTGATCGGCCAATCCGTAAACCCCGTGCCGGCAATCGGGCCGATCTTGCTGCGTTCGATAAAATCGATCTCGTGGAAACGCCAGAAATTCGCGGTGAAATGCACGCTGGTCCCGCCCACGGACCGTCCGTACACCAGCGCCCGCTGCGGCTTGGCTACTTCATCCGGCGTCTTGCGAAACGTGTTGGGCTGAAGCTTCGGATGGTTGGTGAGCTTGTCCTGCGCCAGGATTTCGATTTCGTTATGGGAGTAGTCCGCTTCCGTTAGATACGGACCCTGCTCTAGAACCACCACGCGAAAGCCATTGGTGGAAAGTTCCTTGGCAAGAATCCCGCCGGCCGCGCCGGAACCGATGATGACGAAATCCACTTCATCAGAAGTCTTGTACTTGGGCTGGTCGACCGTCATTTCTTCTCCGCTTCTTTTTCCAGCGGTTGCCAGCCGGGATAATCTTTGTCGTAGTAGCCAAACGGCGCCTGAAACATGTGCTCGCGCTCGCGGCCAATGACCTTCCACCCGACGCCGTCGTGATTTCCACCGTAGTCGGGATCAATCAAGAATCCGGCGATGGTGTGCTGGCGGAGCGTTTCAAAAAAACTCTGCGCACCCGGGCGCGCCCGAAATGGGCGCCGCGCCGAAGTAGCATTTTCATCAAACGAACGCAGAACTTCGTCCTGCTGTTCGGCTGACAAAACAGAGAATTTCGCTGTGCCGGGAAACATCTCACTCACCCGCGCCTGTAATTCCGGCAGTCCTTCGCGGTACGTCTTCTGGTCATCGGCGCCAAAAGTGGTCAGTCCCCGATCGATGAAATAGACCACACCAGCCTCGTGCGCTCCTGGTGTGTCATCGGTTGGAATGATGCGCGCGGTAATCGCATCAATCTCCGCAGCCTGCTCGGGAGTGAAAAACTCAAACTTGGGCGGCGTGGCCGAATTTGCGGCCCGGCGCGCGTGATCGGCGGCGGCCACCAGCGCGGGCAAGTGCGTGGAAACCCAAACAGCGGAAAGGCCGCTGATACCTCGAGACAAAAACTGACGGCGACTGACGGATTCATTCATTTCGGCGGTTCCTTTTTGTGACTTTTGGACTCTAAGCTGCGCAGCATAGAGCGTCAAGCAGTTCTTCAATAATCAAAATTTTCGATAAGCCAAATTGATCTGTGCTAAATCTCGCCTCGGCGCGCGAGCGCGGTAATGCGGTCGCCCGCTCGATACGCTAGCGCACTAATGGTCAATGTCGGTTGCCCGCGGCCGGACGTGACCAGGCTGCTCCCGTCACAGAGAAAAAGATTCTTTACATCGTGAGTGCGATGATCAGGATCGATCACTGATGATTTCGCGTCGTTTCCCATTCTGCATGTCCCCAACAAGTGATAGGCATAGTCCTGCTCCTCAACGGGAGAAGCCCACTTCTTTTTGGCATCTGTGGCATCGAGCAGTTCCATGATGCGAGCGTTCAGAAAAACGCCAAGTTTCAAATCGTCAGGATGATCCTTGTATGTCATACGGACAGCTGGCAGCCCCCATGCATCCTTGAGGTCCGGATCCAGCGAAAAGCTGTTGCTTTCGACGGGGAGCGAAGTCCCGTGCGACACAATTTCCACCGTGCGTGTGTAGTTGTGCGCCAGGGCTGCCTTGAATTCCTTTCCCCACATTGGAGTCTCTGGAGGCAGGCCACCGTTGCCGTAGCCGTTCGTAGCAAAGCTGATGGGCGTGAGATCGAAACGCGCATCAAGCCCACCGCCGCCGCAGAATCCCACTTTCTGAGGATCGAGTTCGTAGAAGTCATGCAAGATGCGGCTGACGGCGACTCCTTTGTAATCATTCAAGGGATGTTCAAAAACAGCCATGGCAGAAGGGCCGGAATTCATCATCAGATATTTCCCAACGAGGCCGCTGGAATTGGCCAGACCGTTCGGGAATTGCTTGTTCGCGGATAGCAGGAGCAACCGCGGAGTCTCCGCGCCATTGGCGCAAACCACCACGACCTTGGCTTTTTGTAAATGAACGTTTCGCTTCTCGTCGAAGTAGACCGCGCCTGTGGCCCGGCCATTCGCGCTGGTCTCGATTCGGTGGACGTAGCAGTTCGGGCGGATTTCGCACCGCCCGGTTTTTTCCGCCATTCGAATGACCGTGGCCAACGTGCTGGATTTGGCGCCTACTTCGCAGCCAAAGCTTTCGCAGAAGCCGCATTGCACACAAGCACTGCGTCCGGGTCGCGGCTGAGAAAGAATCGCCATCGGCGCGGGGAACGGATGCCAGCCAAGCTTCCGCGCAGCTCGCTCGAATATGACGCCGCCCGATTTCACCGGCAGTGGCGGCATCGGATAAGGCTTCGAACGCGGCGGATCGAACGGGCTGGCGCCGGCTAGTCCGGAGACGCCGATTTCCCATTCAACTTTCGTATAGTACGGCTCAAGATCGGCGTACGTGATCGGCCAATCAACAAGACTTGCCCCGGTTACCGGCCCAACTTTGCTGCGCTCGATAAAATCAATTTCATGGAAGCGCCAGTAGTTCGCAGTGAAGTGCACGCTCGACCCGCCAACCATTCGCCCGTAGATGTACGCGCGATGTCGTTTGGCTTTGTCTTGTGGCGTCTTGCGAAATGTTGTGGGTTGCAGCTCGGGATGATTGGTGAGCTGGTTCCTGTTCACTACCTCGACTTCGTTGTGCGTGAAATCCGCTTCCGTCAGATATGGTCCTTGCTCGAGAACCACCACGCTAAAGCCATTCGTCGAAAGCTCCTTGGCAACCACACCTCCGGCCGCCCCGGATCCAATAATGACGAAATCCACTTCTTCCGTAGTCTTGTATTTGCGCTGATCCACTTGCATGTCCGAGTTGTATCCTTTGCGAAAGCCCATCACTATATCATCGAAGCCGTATGCAATTGTGGCGTCCGGCGTGCCCGTGAATAGTGCCGCGCCACTCGCGCATCATCGAATGCCTCAGTGCCTCTGTGGCTGATTCCTCCGTAGTGGATCAGTTTGAATTTTCCTGATCGCGACAATAGGGGTCAAAATTCAAACTGACCCACTACCGATTCCTCTTTCTATTTCGCGAAAATGGCTCCATTTTGAGACACTACTAGGCAGTTATGGCGACGCTGACAGGTGCAATCGGCACAGGAAGCAAGTGGCTGCTCGACAAAATTGTCGGAGCGCTTGCTGCCACCGGCGTCAATCCCAATTTCCTCACGTTCCTCGGACTAGTTGTGAATTTCATCGCCGCCGCTTTCTTCGCCGTGGGTGGATTTTTCATCGGCGCTTTGATCATTTTTTTCGCCGGCTTCCTGGACATACTCGACGGACAAGTCGCCCGCCGGCAAAACCGCGTTACCGCTTTCGGCGCCTTCTACGATTCGACATTGGACCGCTACGCCGACATGGCCCTATACATGGGCCTGCTCGTTTATTATTCCGTCAGCGGCCGCACTCCCTACGTTATACTCGCCGCCGTCGCCACCGCCGGTTCGGTGATGGTCAGCTACGCTCGAGCCCGCGCCGAATCGCTCATTCCCTTGTGCAAGGTGGGCTTCATGGAGCGTCCCGAGCGTCTCGTGCTCCTCATCATCGGCGGAATCTTCAATCGTATGGGCCCCGTGTTGTGGGTCATCGCCGTCGTCTCCACCATCACCGTCATCCACCGCATCGTCTATACCTGGCAAGAAACCCGCGCCGGCCGCATCCTCCCCGGCATCAAACTCTCCCTCTAGTCACTTCGCTTCAATGATTCTTCGACCGGCGTGGCAATGATTTCGCGCACGCGTTCACGCAACGCCGGCACTTCTTCTTTGGCGAGCCCCTTGGTGTCAATGGTGTCGTGCAGAAGGACAGTAATTTTCGCCGGCCAGATCATCCAGTGGCCCGTGCGGTGATGCTGAAAGGAGCCCACCAAACTTACTGGCACGATAGGAATGCCGAGCTGCTGCGCAACGCGAAAGCCGCCATCCTGGAATTGATCCACGTGGCCATCGCGCGTGCGCTTGGCTTCCGGAAAAATAATCAGGCTAGTGCCGCGCTCCACCGCATCCTGGGTCAGGCGCCACATGCGCTTCAAATCCGACGGGCGCCGCACGTCCGGCACGGGAACGTTTCCAAAGCGTTTCATCAGCCAGCCATACGCGGGAATTTTGAAGTGCGATTCCAATTCCCACCCGCGGACAAACTGCGGAATCGCGCAGTACAGCATGAAGGGATCGAAAAGATTGACGTGATTCGACATGAAGAAAGCAGTCCAGTTGGGATCGAAGCCGGGAGCGCGGCGAACCTCGACTCGCACGCCGGAAAGAAATGCGATGCGACGGCAAAAGGTCCGCTGCAGCCAATCGTGTTTGCGAGTGTCCACAAAAATGCCGATAAAAACGAGCAACGGCACAACGATGAAGAAATGCAATCCGCTCACGGTCCAGAGTATCGCGCTGCGGATCGTCAGCCACGCCCGTTTCATATGTACACATCCACGGCGGCGGGCAGAATATCAAGCGCCCGGCATTCCAGCGTCACCACTTCCCCGTCGATCATGATGTCCACTGGCGCGCTTGCTTTGAATTCCACGTGGCGCACCGCGCGGCGCGAAGCGAGCGGATGTTTAATATGAGAGCCGTCGTAGAGTCGCGGCAAGTTGCGCATCAAGCCCAGCCGCCCAATCGGTCCCCAGCGGACAAATTCGATGAGTCCATCGCTGGTATCCGCGTTCGGCGCGATCAGCATGGTGCCGCCGGTGTACTTGCTGTTGTTGAACGTCAAGAAAAGCGAGCGCCGCTCATCCCATTCCGCGTCGTCATCGCAGCGCAGCGCAATCGCGCGTCGGTGCAACTGCGCCACACGCACGAAAACACCGAGCAAATATCCCAAATGCCCGAACGGTTTGAATGCACGATTTGTAAGCGCGGCAACATCGGCAGTGAATCCAACGCTCAAAAGATTAAAAGAATAAATCTCACCGCTGGCATGAGTCAGTCGAATCAAATCCACAGAACGCTTTCGGCCTTCGGTGAGCGCCTGCAGCGAAGCTTCCGCTCCTTCATTTGTGAAGTCACGCAAGAAGGAATTGCCCGTACCGAGCGGCAGGAAACCCAGCGCGATACGCTCGACACCGCTGCGTCCCGCAAAAACACCGTTAAGAATTTCGTGAGCGGTGCCGTCGCCACCGACGGCAAGAAATCGCCGGTAACCTTGATCGTAGGCCTCGCGAGCCAGTTGCACCGCGTGCCCGGAACGCGTCGACGCAATTACGTCGATTTTTAATCCTTTTTCGCGCAATCGCGCAAGTGCGGGCCCAGCCAGTTTCGCAGAGCGGCCGCCACCGGCGGCGGGGTTGACGATGGCAAAGAAATGATCCATTTGGAGCGCGGACGAAATCGAAACGCAAACTCCTTAGCTAGAAAATCTATTTCAAGCCGTCTTCACAAAGGCAAAATTGCAGTGCTAATTTCCAACTTGGCGAGACGCTCCGCCAAAACATTGCGTTTGATCTTGAGAGAAGCCGTCCGTGGAAAATCATCGTCGAGCAGAACGACCCCGTGAACGCGCTTGTAGTTTAGCAGGCGATTGTTGCGCGCGTTGATGTCCTGACGGAGCTCTTCGCTGTACTGCTGCCCCTGCTCGAGATGGAGCACCAACACAAGTTTTTCACCGGTCATCGAACGTTTCGGCCAAATGTAGTTGGCGGCGAAAACGCAAAATTCTTTTACTGGAAGACTTTCGAAAACCGCTTCGATGTCTTCGGGGTAAATATTTTTACCTTCTTCGGTAACGATCATGTTTTTCTTGCGGCCCGTAAGCTGCAAGTGGCCCTTCGCGTCAAAGCGCCCGAGATCCCCGGTCATCAGCCAGCCATCAACAATGGTTTCCGCGGTCAGTTCGGGTTCATCCAAGTAACCGGCCATGATGGTTTTGCTGCGAACCGAAACCTCGCCAACTCCGTCGGCCGCCGCATTCACGATGCGTACTTCCATGCCCGGCAGCGGTTTGCCAACGGTGTCCGCGCGAAATGGCTTCAAATCGTTGACGGTGATGGCTGTGCCAGCTTCCGTGAGTCCGTATCCGTTAGCGACGGGAATCCCAAGGTCGTAGAAAAATTGCAGTGTCTGCGGCTCGCTAAACGCGCCGCCCACAATAATGGCGCGAAGTTCTCCACCAAAAGCCTCATGAACTTGCCCAAGAAGGCGGCGGCTGATCCCAAGGCGCGGCCGGCTTTTGGTTAGCGTTTTATTGATTCGAACGAGCGCGTTGAAAACTTTTCGCTTGCCGGCGGGTAACGCATCAAAACGCGCTTGCAAACCTTTCTGCAGGTTTTTCAAGACGAGCGGCACGAGACTTACATAAGTAATCTTGTATTTCGAAAATGCTTCACGCACATATTCAGGACGGAGAGTGCGCAAGTGTACGATCGTCGCGCCGCACGTGAACGGACCGAAGAACCCCACCATAAAATCAATCGCATGGTTTGTCGGCAAAATGCTGAGATAGCGCACGCCCGGCCAAAACGGATAAAGCGTTGTAAGCGCGACGCACTGCTCCAGATAATTTTCGTGCGTCATCATGCAGCCCTTGGGTCGGCCGCCGGTTCCCGAAGAGTAGACGATGCAGGCAGTGTCTTTGCGTTCGCAAGGAACAAATGCCGGTTCACCCTCGCTTCGAAATTCTTCCCAGCGCTGCGCTCCGGCGAGATCGGCGTTGGCGGGTGCTTCGGTGACCAGCACCGTTCGAACGTTGGCCGCGGCGGCGCGAGCGGCCGAGGCACTGAGTTGCCGCCAGATCGGGTATTCCGTGATGAGCACAGTGGCGTTCGAATGCTTGAGCAATTGCCACTGCTCGTCTGGCGTGAGCTTGTAATCGAGAGGAACCAGCACGCCACCCGCGAAAAAAATAGCGTAAGCCGAGATCAGCCACTTCGACTGATTCGTCATGATGATGCTGGCGCGTGAACCAGCGGAGAAGTCCGCATCCTGCAACGCTTTCGAAAGCGGATGCGCACATTCTTTGAAGTCGCGGTATGTGAGGCGCTCTTTCTCGCGCTCGCGGTCCGCTTCGATCAAACAGACTTCATTCGCAAACTGATCCAGCGAATCTCTTAGCGCCTGACCAATGGATTGATATTTCGAAAGGTCCAGCATTACAGGCGGGACTGAATCCGTTCAGCGAGGGTTTTAAAATCGCTCACGCCCTGAACTTCGTAGTCTGGTAGCTCGATGCCAAAATAATTTTCAAGACGCGAAAGCATCTCAAGTGTTTGCAGGCTGTCGATGCCCAATTTTTTGAAAAAATCATCTCCGGGCGCAAGTGATCCCGCAGGCAATTGAAAGTGTTTTGCGGCCAGGTCGAGCACTTCCTGTGTGGTTTGTTCTAGCGTTCGCATAGAAAGGCCAATTTATCACCCCTACGCCAAGAAGGAAAATTCATCGAGTCGCGATCCACTAGCTTACGGCAAGTACGGCATGGGACCAGAGTCTTCGACGAATTTTTTGAGAGCCGCCATCACGGCGGGGCGAGTAAAGAGTTCACAGAAAAGATCGATTTCGCGCTTTAGCTCATCATGAGGGATAGGCTTGATAAACTTTTTCGCGGCTGCACGCGTCACGGCGTCGTACTTGGTGATTTGCGCTGCAGTCGAGCGCGCGATCTTGAGGGCTTCGCCTTCACCGGCAAGTTGTGCCACCAGGCCGACGGTTTGCGCGCGAGTCGCGTTAACCGTTCGACCAGTGAATAGCAAATCCCGCACGAAAGCATTGCCAAGGTCGCGTTTCAACCGTGCAATGCCGCCAAAGCCGGGGATAAATCCCAGGCGCAGCTCGGGAAATGCAAACCGCGCCATTTTGTCGGCGATGATCATGTCGCAGGCCAGGGCCAGCTCAAGTCCTCCACCGAGGCACGCGCCATGAACTGCAGCAATAGTGACAAATGGGGCGGCATCCAGCGCATTTAGAACGGCGTGGATGCGTTCCAGAAATGCGCGCACGCCTGCGGGGCGATCTTTCGCAGAAACTGCCGCCGCTGTCGCGTACAGTTCGCGCAAATCCCCGCCGGCAGAAAAAACGGACTTGCGGGCACTCGAAATAATGCAAACGGAAGTCTCCGGCGCAAGCGATTCGAATGCAGCAACGAATTTTTCCAGCTCCGCGAGCATGGCCGTGCCAATTTCATTCGCAGGCGGATGATCGAGCACCAGCTCGATTACGCCTTCGCGCCATTCCCATCGCAACGTTTTGCCGGTGAACGTTTTCATGCGTGCTGCCTGTTACTCGCTTGGCGATCTCCGCTGGCCACACCTGCATCGCGTGCGCCTTTCGAATCGTACATGGCATTGATTTCGGACGCATAGCGCACATTAATCGCGTCGCGGCGGATTTTACCCATAGCCGTGAGCAGCCCGCTCTCAGCAGTTAAAACATCACGAAGGATAGTGAAATTCCTGACCTGCCGGTAATGCGGGAGTTCCGGATTCACAGCATCCAGCGCCGTCTGAACCGCCGCTGGTTCCACCGCCCCGGTCACGAGCGCGCACAAATACCCTCGCCCATTGCCGACCACTATAACCTGCTGTGCAGCGGGAAGCAGTCTCGCGATTTTTTCTTCGATCGGCGCGGGTGCAATGTTATGCCCGGAATTCAAGATGATCAGGTTCTTGATGCGGCCGCTAATGCGCCAATTCCCTCGAACGTTCACTTCCCCCTGGTCACCAGTGTGGAACCATCCGTCTTGCAGCACGCGAGCCGTTTCTTCCGGGCGGTTCCAGTAACCCGGGAAAATGTGCGGCCCGCGAACGATGATTTCTTCGTTCTCACCAATCTTCATCTCGATTCCAGTAATCTCCGTGCCGACGTAGCCGGGCTCGACGCGCGCGCGTGGATCATCCAGGGTGCAGATGCCCGTAGTTTCCGTTAGTCCGTACGCCTGCAGCACGGGAATACCCAGCATCAGAAAGAACTGCTGCGTCTCCGGAGCAAGCGGCGCGGAACCGCAAATCAATGCACGCAAGTGCGTTCCAAAACGCTCGCGAATCTTTCGAAAGATGAGCGTGCGGCCAAGTGCGAGCCAAAGTGCATCCAGTGCCCGACCGCGCCCTACATGCTGCCGCTGCCAGGCCGCTCGTGCCTTTACAAAAAGCGAACGAATAACCGCAGGCTGTTTTGCGATGTTCTCTTCAACGCCCCGCCGCACACGTTCCAGCAGTGTCGGAACATTCAGGAAATAATGAGGTGATGCAAGACGAATTTCGTCCGGGAGTTTGTTGAGATCCGTCGAAAGAGTGAGCACGCTTTCGCGCGTGAGACAAGACAGCATCAAGATGGTAGACGCCGCGAAATTGAACGGCAGATAATGAAAGACACGGTCCGGTTCGTGGGTCGTACCCATCAGCTGATCGAGGCGCTCCGTTGTGCAGGAAAGCATGTGCGTGAGGTTTCCAACATTTAGACAAACGCCCTTGGGCTCACCCGAAGTTCCTGAAGTATAGATGATGGTGGCGACGTCGCTGTCCGCGCGCGAATTGGGCGCATCGCCGAGCGGAGTTTGCGCCGCGGATTGTCGCAAGACTTCCTCGAACAACACATGGCGCGGCGCTTCGGCCCAGGCCTGGGCAACACCTTCGCCGAGAGCGGCATCGCTCACGAAAATTAATCGCGCCTGGCAATCCTTCATCATGCCGGCAAGTTCGGCGGGCGCCTGCCGCGAATACAGCGGCACGACGATAACTCCCTCGGCCATGATCGCCAAATGGAACGCTACCCAGCGGATCGAATTCGCTGCGAGCAAGGCACAGCGGTCGCCAGCCTGGATGCCGGAGGTTCGAATGAACGTTCGAACGAGCTGAATCTGGTCGAGCAATTCCCTGCCCGTCACGCTCACAAAGCGGTCCCCGCGAATTTCGCGAAGGACCACACGGCCATCCGCGCGCTTCAGTTGGGCAAAAATCGTCTCAAGAAAATTGGGCATGAAAAATCAGCGTACCGCCGCGAGCGCGGCCGGCGAAGAATCGTAACGCTCGGCGAGTTGCAGCAAATTATTGCTCAGTGGCGGCAAATACCCTTCCCAGGAAAAAACTCCAGAGCGCAGAGGAAATTCAGGATAGGTGCGGCGGACAACGTCTTCAAGAAACGTACCCATGCGGGCCATCACTTTGAGATTGCGCACCACCGTCTGCCCAATGCCCTCGCGCACAGAATCGGCTTCCGCCACGAGCGTCTCCATCATCTGTAGAAGCTTCGGCTCCAGGTCAGGATCGTCAACCGTAAGCATAAGATGCTGATGCCCGCGCTCACGCATCAGATTGCGGATTCGCTCATCCATTGTTACGCCTGCCGAGGCTACAAGGCTCGGCATGCTGGTAACGATGCCGTGGTAGCGCGAAGAGACCATGTAAGAGCATGCGCGCAGAATCGAAACCAGCTGAAACATATCGTAATCGTCCGAAGTGAAAACTGGCGTGCCTGGAATCCGCGCAGCAATCTCGCGGCAGGCGACAGCATCAAGCCGTTCCATTGCAACTAAAACGGGAAAAACATTATGACGCTGAACGAATGCCAGCGTCGCCTTCGTGTACCCATCAATGTAGTGCTGGAATTTGCGATCGACTTCAGCTCCGCTTTCAAAGAAATAAACAGTGCGGTATTGGCTGTCCTTAAATGCGCCGGTGGTCGCGCGCGCGATGTACTTCCCAATGGATGCTTTCACAGGCCAAACGAATGGATGAATCGGGCACAGCACCAGGACTGGCGTTTTTTCGTCCCAACCCGCATCGCGCAACGCTTTGCGGCCGTACTCCGGTGGGTGTGGTTCGAATGTCCATGCCGTATCTGTTCCAAGCTCTGTCGGAATTCCCAGTGAACTCAACTGCGTCCGCGATTCCACATTGCGGGTGATGACCAGCGAATCGTGGACATAGCGCTCGCACATGTTCTGAATGAGCGCGTCCATGTGCCCGGCTTCGCCGCCGTAGGCGAGTGAAAGCTTGTTTTCCGCCGAGGCCAGCCCCAGCGAACCGATCATCATCGTCGTCAGCGCATTGGCGAACTTGCTCTTGAACATCGAGCCTTCGCAAGCAATGACGCCGTGATTCTGCCGCACCTCGCGAAAGAGAAATGGCGGAAAAACATCGGGAAGGTAAACCTGCCGCGTGCCTTCAAAATAGCCCTTGGTGCGCTCGAAACTTTGCGTCATCACACTGAAATCGACGTGCTCCGCGCCGAGGACGTGCCGAATCTGACGCAACATTTCCTGCACGCGGACGTCGCTGCCAGTGTTGCGCGTGCCGTTGTAACCCGCGAAGAGCAGCTTCAGTTTTTCTCCGGACGTCCAGCGTTCGCCGAGGCCCATCATCCAGCCGAGGCGCCGGATTTCAATCAGCGCGCTGACCCATGCGACAAGGAGAAAGTCTGTCACGCGCCGATTCTCCCTACGGCGGCGATTTTCTGTGCGCTCGCGTTCGAAGGCCAAGGCTTCGCCGGATACTTGAAATTGTTGTCGCGGCTGAATTTCAAAAGCGGAGAAGCATAAGTCGAAAACTTGGCGGGCACTTCGCCGATTTCCGCAACAACGCGCGAATTGTCGAAAACCGTGTTCCAGTCAAGATACGGCCAGAAAACTTTTAGTAGCGAGGCGCCATGCCCCGCCGCACCGCCGCGATTCGCCACCCAATTGACGGTGCTGGAAAAAGGTCCGCCCATAGACGGCCAATACATTGGCCGCATCATGCTCCCAGCCTGGGAAATCGCGTCGGTCAACTCGTGGTACGTCTGCGAGCCAGTACCGGATGACAGATGGTATATGCCGTGGGCAGGCTCCGCTTTTTGATGGATCGCCACAATCGCTTTGCCGACGTAATTCGCCGGCACAATGTCGATTTTATCCTCGGGACGCAGCGGAAGCACAGGCATCTGCGCCAGAACATGAAACGCCTGCACCATATCGAATTGCGAAGTTTCAGCCCGGTGGCTGTCGCCCAAAATGATGGCAGGACGGAAAATCGTCTTGGGCACATCGGGCAGAAGCTGATTCGCCATGTGCTCGCAAAATTTCTTAGTGCGCGCGTAAGGGTCGTAATCCGAGCGCGCCCAATCGATCGCGCTATCTTCGGCTACAACTTCATTTTTCCTTTTCCCCGCAACTGCAACGGTAGAAACATGCGAATAGCGGCGCAGCCCGTTGCGATTCTGCGCGCGGCGCGCGAGTTGAATCACTTCCAGAGTGCCACGCAGATTCACGTTCAGGCACTGCCGCTCGGATCTTCGATTTAGCGAGGCAGCGCAGTGAATTAGCGATTCCGTGGTGTCCACCAACACGTGGTATTCGTCTTCGGACAGGCCAAACCGATCACCGGTCAAATCACCTCGAAAAATTCGCACACGCGTGTTCAAGTATTCGAGGAATTCAGGAAATTCAAAATGCAATTGCAGCGAAGTCCAAAGCCGCTCACGCGCTTCCTGCTCGCTCTTCGCGCGAACCAGAAGATTCAGCTTCTCGCGGTGCTCGGTGAGCAGTCCCGCGACGAGATAACTGCCCAGGTAGCCGGTCGAGCCGGTTACGAAGATCGCCATAAAGGGTCGGAGGGTGTTGCGGCTTGCGAAAGGGCCGCTTCACGCGCGGGTTCGCCGGACCAATCCAGCGCGCGCGGTTCGCGCGATTCCAAGGGCCGGCCTTCCATCAACGGATAGCACCAGCGGCGCAGCGCCGGGATGTGCACGTTGATCCAGTAATCCCACCAGTCGATTGATTCGGGCGCGAAGTCGAAAAGCTCACGCTCTTCGGGCGGCAGCGCGGCAGAGAGCAGACGTGCATTCTCGCATTCGAACACGTGTTCGTTGTGAAGAATGAAAGGCTCGTAGAGCTCGATTAGCTTTTCGGCGCGAATCAAGTCGCGTTCTGCGCGGGCAAGCGGCGGTTTCTTCATACGCAGCGAAACGGCCGCGCGATTGATACGCGAGATCAAAGCCTTCTGCATAGGAATCGACAGCCGTTCGTAACGCTGCTTCGAAACCGGAATGGTTTCAAATTTCACTTTCAGCCAGCTGTCAATGCTCTGCGTCGTCCGATAGTGTTTGCGGTGAGCCAGTCCTGTGAGCTCGATGCTGCGCCCCATATTGACCGGATTGATCGCCGAAGTCGCAAGATGGTACAACCGGGCGTTGCGTCGTGCCACAACCGCGGAAGCAATCAAAGTCATCCCGCGGCAAACCATGTCCACGGGAATTACGTCGAGGCATTTTCGTTCGTTGGAAGGGAGCTGGCGGAAATTCGTGCCGAGCAAATAAGAAAGCGGCACAGAAGTATTGATCCCTTCATTCCAGCCTGTAAAAGGAGAGCGCTCTGAGCTTTCCACAATCGAGGGGCGCACAATGGCGATCGGTAGGTCGCGGCCGCGGCGCGCCAGGATGGACTCGCCGAGACTCTTCGTAAACGTGTACGTGTTCGGCCAGCCCAGATGCTGCGCTCTGCGGAGACCGATGAGCGTAAGCCGGTTGCGCGCCCAGCGTGCGCGATTGCGTTTCAGCACTCCGTCGAGTTCTCGCGCGGGTGCGAAAGCTTCGTTGGCACCGCGTCCCAAGGCCTGACGAAGCAGTGCCTTGTCGAGTTCCGGACTTTCGGCGCGTTCTTCGACATGGCGAATCGTTTCACGGAGTGAATCCACTTCGCGCTCGGCGTCGAATTCCGCATCGTTGGCGGGATTGTAATTGTCCTGCAGCTCTTCGGTGACACGGCCGTCGCGCATTCCGACGACGTAGCAGGTGGAAAGATGCATCAGGCCAGCGTGACTGCACTTTCGCAGGAAATCGAGCAAGTTGATTGCGGAATCCACGTTGGAGGAAAGCGCATCGCGCAAGTCGGGATTGAAATCCGTCAGGCCGGCGCTGTTCACGATCAGATCGAGTGATTTTGCTAGCCGCGCTTGCGTCGCTTCGCCGAGCCCCAGGCCCGGCAAGCTTACGTCGCCTTCCACGACTTCCACTTTTTCTTTTAGAAACGCGCCGAGCTTGCGGCCGTGGCGTTCTTGGAGTGTGTCAAAGGTCGGTGATTCCTCGACGATTTTTTCGAACCGCCGTTGCGCTGATGTAGTGCGATTGCGGCGAATCAACAACGTGATCTTGCCAATGTTGGGAATGTTTTCGAGCAGATCGACCAGCCAGACCTTGCCGATAAATCCCGTCACGCCGATTAGCATCAGGTGCCGATGCGCCAGGCTCTCACGGACGGAAAGTTTTTCGACTCGTGGAGTTTCCCCGAATAGCGCGACTGCCTTGCCGCGCGGAAATTCCGGCCGCGCCGTCGTCTCCACCGCGCTTTCCAGTTGCTCGGGCCTTCCGGTCCAGCCCAGCCGGCTCAAGAGTTTTTCGCGCGGGATGCGTCCGTCCGTGTCGCCGCTGGCAATCCACGCAAAGGGGCCACGCGGACGCACGATCGGATCCAGCAGCCGCCCTGTGGCCTTGCCATCCCGATATTCCAGCCGATTCGCAATGAACGACTCGACTCCGAAATGGTGCGCCAACGGGCGAAGGATATTTTCAAGGAGTTGCCCGACCAGGACGACACGCTCGCCGTTGCGCACCGCCTCGATCAGCTTGTCGGCGGCTTCGCGGCGCAATTGCGGCTTCAGAACGTAATGAAAATACTCTTCGCCGAGGAGATCAAGGCGATCGCGGCTGACTCCGCGAAGCAAAATGTGCAGGAAGCGCGTGGCAAACGTGCGGCTCGCAAAATAAGCGAACGGCCTCGCAAGAGCCATGCCTGCCATACCCGCGCGCCGAGCCCAACGCTCCGAAAAACTCTGCGCGTTCCAGGTGAAAAAACCGACCGGGCGCAGTGCACCGAGCTCGAGCAAAGAGCCTTCCACCCGCCAATACGTAACTGGACCCGTCGCAGCGGCAGGCGAGACACCTTTCGAATTGGATCCAGGCTGAGCCATAACGGACCTACGCCAGACAGCGGCCACTCCACCGCGAAGAAAGCTCAAGGTAATGGCGATGAGTAAAGATGTTTCTCACCCTCTGGTCACTCCACTCTGGAACGGATTCGCAGCCCGCACCTTCGTCCACACGGCCGTGTGGCTCCCGACCCTGGCCGGCCGCAGGCTGCCTCGGAAAATGTAAAAGTAGCATTCCCAGCGGCTTCTCGCAAGGCAACCGGGCCGGCGGCAGTGGCTCGGTTTCCGGCCACGATATGGAAGTGGTGATGAGAAGCTAAACGCCCCAGCCGTAGCGTTCGGCGTGTTCGAAAGTGCGCTGCATTTCTTCGCGGAGGATTTCGGTGAAGACGGAGCCGCCAACGGCGCGGGCGCTGGGCTCGGTGATGTCGGGCGTGCGGTAGCCGCCGGCGAGGACGCGCTGGAGCGACTGTTCGACCCAGTCTGCTTCTAGAGTCAGGCCGAAGGCGTCCCGCAGCATCATCGTCGCGCTGAGAATCGAGCCCACTGGATTTGCCGAGTCCGTCCCGGCCAAGGACGGTGCCGAACCATGAATGGGCTCAAAGAGCGGTGCGGACGACCCAAAACTCGCCGACGGAATCAGGCCGATTGAGCCGACCAGAGCTGCCGCCGCATCGCTCAAAATATCGCCGAACATGTTGCTGGTCAGCATCACGTCAAATTGGGCGGGCCGCAGAGTCAACTGCATCGCCGCATTGTCCACGTACATGTGCTCGAGCTTCACGCCCGGATAGACCGCGCTCATGGCCGTCACCGTGCGGCGCCAAAGCTGCGAGCTGGTCAGCACGTTGGCCTTGTCAACCGAGCACAGCCGCCGCGAGCGGCTCTCCGCGCGCGTATAAGCAAACGCCGCGATGCGCTCAATCTCCGGCGTCGAATACGATTCCGTATCCCACGCGCGCTCAACACCTTTTTCGGTGGAGTTCCCGCGCTCGCCGAAATACATTCCGCCCGCGAGCTCGCGCACAATCTCCAAATCCAGATCGCCGAGCCGGTCTGCCTTCAACGGCGAAATCCCCCGCAGCGGCTCAAGCAACTTCACGGGACGAACGTTTACGTAAAGTCCCAGTCCTTTTCGAAGACCGAGTAGCCCGCTCTCCGGGCGCTTCCCGACGGGCAGCGAATCCCACTTCGGGCCGCCCACGGCTCCCAGAAAAACAGCGTCGGCCTTGCGGCAAGCGTCCAGCGTTTCATTCGGCAACGGCGTGCCCGCGGCATCAATCGCCGCGCCGCCGAGTGGAAACTCCGCAAACTCAAACTGGTGATTAAATTCTTGCGCCGTTTCGCGCAGGATGGTTGCCGCCGCCCGCGTCACTTCCGGGCCAATGCCGTCTCCCGGCAGCAGGACAATGGTTTTCTTCATGATGGTCCCCGAACAGAAACAAAAATCCCAGCAAATCGAATGCGCATTGCAATCTTTTCAGAACCAGCGAGGTCAGGCTGCGGACGACGATTCCGCGGCCATCGCCGTGGACCGCCGCCGAATCACTTCATGCGCGATAGCCAGGATGTCCCGTGGCCGCACCTGCTTGGACTGATCCGCCAGCGCCGTCACACGACTATAAACTTCTGCAAGCTCCGCGTCCGTCGCCTCGTAACCCAGGTCCCGCAGCGTCAACCGCAGCGCGTTGCGTCCTGAGTGTTTCCCCAAAACCAATGAGCGTGCCGGAACGCCGACCGACTGTGGCGACATGATCTCGTATGTGAGCGGGTTCTTGATGATGCCGTCCTGGTGAATGCCCGCTTCGTGCGCGAACGCGTTTGCGCCCACGATCGCCTTGTTGGGAGCAACCTGCGCTCCGGTGATTTCCGTAAGCATGCGGCTCGTCGGAAATAGTTCCTCCAGCCGAATGTTTGTGGTAACCCCGAAGCTGTCCTTGCGCACCGCCAGCGCCACCGCAACTTCTTCCAGCGAAGCGTTCCCCGCACGCTCGCCGATTCCGTTAATCGTGCACTCGATCTGCCGCACGCCCGCGCGAATCGCGGCCAGCGAGTTCGCGACGGCCATACCCAAATCGTCGTGGCAATGCGCGCTTAGCGTAATCCCCTGCTGATCGCCCAAATATTCGCGAACTTTGGTGAACATCGCGCCGTACTCTTCCGGCACTGCGTACCCCACCGTATCCGGCAAATTCAAGACGGTCGCGCCGGCATCCACCGCCACGCGGCAAACCTGGCACAAATAATCGATGTCCGTCCGCCCGGCATCCTCGGCGGAAAATTCCACTTCGCCCACGTGCTGCCGTCCATAGCGAATCATCGAGCCGATGGCATCAAGCGCTTGCTCGCGCGTCATATTCAACTTCACGCGCAGGTGCAGATCAGACGTAGCAAGAAAAATATGCAGCCGTGGCGAAGCCGCCGCTTTCAGGGCCTCAATCGCCGCGTTTACATCTTCCTTCTTGGCGCGCGCCAGCGCCGCAATCGGCACATCGCGCACTTCCAGCGCCACCTTCTTGACCGCTTCCAGGTCACCCTTTGACGCAATGGGGAATCCCGCTTCAATTACGTCCACATTCAGCGCCGCAAGCTGCCGCGCCAGCCGAATCTTCTCATCGGTGTTCATCGAGAAGCCCGGCGACTGTTCGCCGTCACGGAGCGTGGTGTCAAAGATGCGTACTACGTCCATAGGGTCCCCCATGCTCTAGTAACGCACGGGAGGCACCTTGCGGTCCAATTTATCTTTATTCTGCTTTTGATAATCTGGCCTTATACTGCTTGTCGGAGGGCGTACCATTGGACCTCGGTGAATTGCAGACATTTCTGATGGTGGCGAAAGAAGGCAGTTTCTCACGCGCCGGCGAGCGCCTTTACCGCACCCAGCCGGCCATCAGCCTGGCCATCCGCAAACTGGAAGACTCCCTAGGCCAGCCACTCTTCGTCCGCGGCGCGCGGCCAGTTCGCCTCACCGATGCCGGGACGCTTTTGAAGGATTACGCCGAGCGCCTGATAAACCTCCGCGACGAAGTGAAAAAAGGCCTTTCTGAACTCGAAGGTTTGAAGCGCGGCGAACTATCTCTCGGCGTAAACGAAAGCTCCATACACGCCCTGCTCCCCGCCCTCGCCAAGTTCCGCGAACATCATCCGGGTGTCCAGGTCCGCGTGCATCGCATGCTTTCGCGGGATATCCCTCATGAAGTCCTCAACTATCGCCTTGACCTCGGCGCGATCTCCTATGTGCCGCGCGACGCTCAGCTTCTGGCCACCGAAATCCTGAAAGATGAACTGACCCTGGTAGTCCATCCCAAACACATCCTGGCAAAAAAGCGCGAAGTGGATGTCGCCGACCTGGGCGAAGAAAACTTCATCGCCCACAGCGTCGAATCTCCGTTTCGTCGCCGCGTTATCGAGCTGTTTGCGCGAAACCGCACCGCGCTCAACATGCCCATCGAAATGCCCACCATCGAAAGCATCAAGCGCTTCGTGCAAATGGGCATGGGTGTGGCCATCGTGCCGCGCATGTGCGTGCAATGGGAAATCGAGCGCGGTTGGATGAAGGAAGTAAAAGTACGCCAATTGAACATGCCACGCCATGTGTATCTCGTTTCGCGCCGCGGCGCACGCCTTCCGCACGCCGCCAGCGAGTTCATGCGAATCCTCCGCGAAGAATAAAATCTCGCACACTCAGTTTCCGCTGCAAGTTTCTTCCATCTCGGTTATGCTTCGCTTTGCAGGTCGTTGAATTTTTCAAGATAGGTATTCTTGCGTGACGAGCGGACTCACCATTCTGATGATCGGATTTTTCCTGGGGATGCGGCATGCCACCGATCCGGACCACGTGATCGCCGTGTCCACCATAGTCAGCCGCGAGCGCTCGATTGCCAAAGCAGGCCTCATCGGGATCCTTTGGGGCTGTGGCCACACGCTCACCATTGTCGCTGTCGGCGCGGCCATCATTTTATTTGGCTTGGCTATCCCGGTACGCGTCGGCCTGACCATGGAGTTTTCCGTCGGCCTTATGCTGATCCTTCTCGGGATCCTAAATCTCACCGGCGCCATGAAATGGCTCAGCGAGAAATTCTCTCCCGCGCATCCGCAAGTCGCCGGAGAACACGCCCACGTCCATCAGCATGATTCCCAAGTTCACTTTCATTGGCACTCTCACGCCTCAGCCGAGGAACATCATGGTGAGAGCCTCAACGTGCCAAGTAAACTTCGCGGATCATTTCAGCGCCTCGGACTTTTTCATATCCTGCGCCCATTGTTGGTGGGTATTGTTCACGGCCTTGCCGGTTCTGCCGCTGTCGCTCTGCTTGTACTCAGCACCATTCACGATACGAAATGGGCGGTCCTCTACCTGCTGATTTTCGGAGTCGGCACGATCGCCGGAATGATGCTGATCACCGCCGCGCTGGCGCTGCCGTTTTCCTTCGCGGGACACAAATTCGCGTGGCTCAATCGCAGTTTCGTGATTGGCTCGGGCCTTCTCAGTTTGGCTTTTGGACTTTTGGTCTGCTACCAGATCGGCATCGTTGGCGGCCTTTTCACTAATCATCCCCATTGGACGCCCAGCTAATCTTTATTTGCCACGGTCGGATTTTCCTGGCAGGCACATGATCGTCGCCAACATCGTCGCGCAGTGTACTTCAGCGCCGTTTTTCTCGACATACACGTCAGCAGAACAAATCTTCAGTGTTCTTCCCGAGCGCAGCACCCGCGCCCGGGCCATCAGTTTTTCTCCGTCCGCCGGAGCGAGCAGATTCATTTTATATTCCACCGTAAGCACCGACGAATCCGCAGGCATCAGCGTGTACGCAGCGTAACCGCAAGCACTGTCCGCGATCGCCCCAGAAACGCCCGCGTGAAAGTATCCATGCTGCTGCGTCAATTCCATTCGAAAGGGCACGCGAATCTCAGCGCTCCCGGCCCCCAAGTCCGCGAGCTCCGCACCAAGGCTTTTCATCAATCCCTGCCGCGAGAAACTTTCGCGCACACGGCTCTCGAATTCCGCATCCACAGCGGCAAATTCCGAATGCTTTTTCATGGTGCCGAATTATACCAGCGCCGAGGAATCACGTGGCGCTCCCCGCGAGGAGTCGCCGAATTACGTGCGCTGCGCGAGTGCTTCCGCCACCGAAGCATGAATCGGCAGGAGCTTACTCAAGCCGGCAACTTGAATCACCGCACTGCCCTGTTTCGTCAGTCCTGCCAATGCAAAAGTCTGCCCCTGGTTTCTCCGGTGCACAAATATTTGCACCAGCGCGCCCACGCCCGCCGAATCCAGGAAAGACACCGCGCTCATGTCCAAAATGAGCTGTGCCGCAGGCTCAGCTCGCAGCGTCTGAATAAAATCGTGCACGGTCTCTAGACTGAGCTTGCCGTTGAGCCGCAAGACGGTTTGATTCGCGCTTACTCCTGGCTGCTTCTCTAGCTCGAGCCCGGATCAAGCCGCCGAGTCCATGGAACGAGATCCTCACTACGCAGCAGAAACGCAAC
>JBGPDI010000014.1:0-65199 GCA_041482215.1 Candidatus Acidiferrum sp.
CGCGCCATCGTCTCCGTCACTCCATCAAAACTTGCCGCCGTTCTCGATACTGCGAGACAATACAACGTGGCAGCGCGCGAGCTCGGCCAGGTTACCCGCGACGGTTCATTCCGCATCGAACATAAGGGGCGCGTGGTGATCGATAGTTCCGTTCAAACACTGCGCGATGCCTGGGCCCATTCGCTTGAGCGCACGCTAACCGCAAAATGAGTCAAAAACTCGCTTTCGCTGACGATCATTTCCACGACGAGTGTGGTGTGTTCGGCGTCTTCGGCCACCCCGAAGCCTCGAACCTCGCCTATCTCGGTCTCTACGCGCTACAACATCGCGGGCAGGAATCCGCCGGCATTGTCTCCAGCGACGGCAAAGAGTTGTACGTGCATCGCGCGATGGGCGAAGTCGAAGAAATTTTTCAGCCGAGCGTGCTTGCGCAATTGCCTGGCAGTCTCGCCATCGGCCACACGCGATACTCGACCGCCGGCGATAAAGCGCTACTCAACGCTCAGCCCATCATGATCGACTGCAACAAGGGCAAAGTCGCGCTCGGCCACAACGGTAATCTCACCAACGCCGCTGAGTGGCGCCGCCGCCTCGAACATCGCGGCTCAATTTTCCAGACCAACAGCGATACCGAAGTCATCGTGCATCTAATTGCTCGTTCGCAAGCGCGCAATCTTTCCGGAGCGATCGGCGACGCCCTCAATCAAGTCGAAGGCGCGTACTCGCTTCTCGTCCTAACGGAAGACGAACTTTACGCCGTGCGCGATCCCCGCGGCTTCCGTCCGCTCGTGCTCGGGAAACTCACTACGCCTGGCGGCTTCGATTCCTGGCTCGTCGCATCCGAAACCTGCGCGTTCGATCTCCTCAATGCGCAATACATTCGCGAAATCGAGCCCGGCGAAATGGTGCGCATCTCCAAGATGGGCATTGAGTCCATTCGATTCGCGCCGGAAAAGCCGCTCCAGCAATGCATTTTTGAACATGTCTATTTTTCCCGCCCCGACAGCATTATTTTCGGCCGCTCCGTAAACGAAAGCCGCGAGATGCTCGGCCGCCTCCTTGCGCAAGAGCATCCGGTTGATGCCGACATTGTCGTCCCCGTGCCCGACTCTGGAGTACCCGCCGCAGTCGGCTACGCACTCGAATCCAAAATTCCGTTCCGCATGGGCCTGATTCGCAATCACTACATCGGCCGCACGTTCATCGAGCCGTCGCAAGCCATCCGCAATTTCGGCGTGAAGCTCAAGCTCAATCCCATTCGCGGCTTGATCGAAGGCAAACGCGTCGTGCTCGTAGACGACTCCATCGTGCGCGGAACTACCAGCCGCAAAATTGTTCGCATGGTCCGCGAAGTCGGCGCAAAAGAAGTCCACGTGCGCATCAGTTGCCCGCCGACGATTTCTCCCTGCTACTACGGCGTGGACACGCCGACGCGCGAGGAATTGATTGCCTCCTCAAACTCGCCCGAAGAAATCTGCAAATTTCTCGGCGCCGATTCGCTCGGCTACGTTTCACTTCCAGCACTGCGCCGCGCCGTCAGCGATACCGAAAGCAAGTTTTGTACGTCTTGTTATACGGGTGTCTATCCCACGGATCTAGTGCAACTGGAAGTGCGCGAACGCGCTTCCAACGGCAGGGCCCTTGAAGTTAGCGATACCAATGGCAACGCAAGTGAAACCGCGCCCGCAGAGCGGCCGGTGGTGGTGGAACATGAAGTCTGAAAAAAAGACCAAGCCGGAAGAATCAAACGTGCCAATGAAAACAAAGATTCGGCGCGAGATCATGGCGTGGTTCTGGGTGGCCTTTGTGTTTCTGCTTATCAATGGCACCGCGGGTCAGGCGCGCGTGATTCCCTCCGGCTCGATGGAGAACACGATACTTGTTGGCGACCACCTTATCATGAGCCGAATCGGCTACGACGCTGGCGTGCCCTTCACCAACTGGCACGTACCGCTTTGGCGCAATCCCAAGCGCCAGCAGATCGTGATTTTCAAGCCGCCACTCGCGCCCGATCAAACGGACTTGATCAAGCGAGTCATCGGTCTCCCCGGCGAAACGCTGGATATTCGTGATGGTGCGGTGTGGATCAACGGAAGAATGCTGGTGGAAAATTACACCACGGGCCCCAGCGAACCTGCCCCTGAAGGCATGACCAACCTGAAGTTTCCCTACGTGATTCCCGAGAATTGCTATTTTGTGATGGGCGACAATCGCGGCAATTCCCTGGACAGCAGATTCTGGGGATGCATGCCGCGCAAGAATCTGATCGGCACGCCTGTTATGATTTACATGTCCCTGCGCCCGCGGATGGCTGGGAACCTGGACAAACTCGCGAGCGATTTATGAACTATGCAAATGCCGTAATGCACCCCGGCACCGTTCGTTGGAAGCGGCTATTTCACACTTTTTAGTTTGAGCGCTACAGTCCGCGACATAAATAGATCTTTAGATCGTACGCGCAAAACTGATGTTCATTCATTGGAACGCTAGCTTGGTGGTGATTTGTGAAGTCTGACGCAAAGAAAAAAGAGCAAGAAGCAAATGTGCCGGTGAAAACAAAGATCCAGCGCGAGATCATCGCGTGGTTCTGGGTGGGCCTCGCCTTTCTGCTTATCAACGGCACAATCGGGCAGGCGCGCGTCATTCCCTCCGGTTCGATGGAGAACACGCTGCTCATCGGCGATCACCTGATCATGAGCCGCATCGGCTACGATGCCGGCGTTCCCTTCACCAATTGGCACGTGCCGCTATGGCGTAATCCCAAGCGCCAGCAGGTCATCATCTTTAAGCCGCCGTTTGCACCGGATACGCCGGACTACGTGAAGCGCGTTATCGGCCTCCCGGGTGACACCATAGACATTCACGACGGCGCCGTGTGGATCAACGGCCAGAAGCTCGTCGAAAAGTACACCAATGGCGTGAGCGAGCCGTACGATCTGCACACGCCATACAAAGTGCCCGCCGATTCTTATTTCGTCATGGGAGACAATCGCGGAAATTCCTTCGACAGCCGTTTCTGGGGCCCCGTCCCGCGTAAAGACATCATTGGAACGCCAGTGATGATTTATATGTCGCTGGACTCGCCACCCGGTGCCTGGGATTCCGGCAAGATTCAGGAGCGTTTTTTTGCTTACGCAAACGCCCTCCTGCATCCCCGTACTGTGCGTTGGAGCCGGATTTTCAGGACGTTTTAGGTCGTCTTGTTAAGCAGTAGCCGTGTGCAATAGCCGCCGCGACCCTCCACGGCGATCGAGTTCATTCCTATCGGTGAACGGCGAGTGGCAGTCTGTTCCTCGCACAGAAAAATTTCGTATACGGAAGCGAACATCTCGCATGAAATATTCTGACGCTGGAGTGGATATCGCCGTCGCGGATGACGCCAAGCAGAGAATCCGCCATCACGCTAGCCGCACATTTACTCCCGGAGTCCTCGGCGGTATCGGCAGCTTTGGCGCCCTCTTCGCGCTCGACCGCAAAAAGTGGAAGGAACCCGTGCTGGTCTCCAGCGCGGATGGCGTCGGCACAAAACTCAAAGTTGCCATGTCCATGGGTGTGCACTCCACCGTCGGCGGTGACCTCGTCAATCACTGCATCAACGACATTCTTGTCCAGGGTGCGGAGCCGCTGTTTTTTCTCGACTACCTCGCCATGGGCAAACTCGATCCGCAAATCGTTGAGCAACTTGTCGAAGGCATGAGCCGCTCCTGCCGCAAAGCGGGCTGCGCGCTCATCGGGGGCGAGACTGCGGAAATGCCCGGTTTTTATCCGCCTGGCGAATATGATCTCGCGGGCTTCATCGTCGGCGCTGTCGAGCGAAGCAAAGTTCTCACTGGCAAGAACGTCAAGCCGGGAGACGCTCTACTGGCGCTGCCTTCCGCGGGGCTGCACACCAACGGCTATTCACTCGCGCGCAAACTTGTTTTTGAAGTTGCCAGGTTGAAACCGGATACTTACGTTGCCGAAGTGGGGAATAAAATCGGCGCCGAATTGCTGAAGCCCCATCTGTGTTACGCGCCTCCGCTGAAAAACATTGTCGCGCGCGGCTGGGTTTCCGCTCTCGCGCACATCACCGGCGGCGGAATCCCGGGCAATCTTCCGCGTGTGCTACCTGGTGGCGTGAAAGCGGAGATCGATCTAGCGTCCTGGCCCATCCCACCAATTTTCAAGTTTCTCGCCAAGCTTGGAAAGATTGACACTGGCGAATTGCTGCAATCCTTCAATATGGGCGTGGGAATGATTCTTGTCGTCCCGCCAAAAAAGGTAAGGGTTGTGGAAGCCGACCTGAAAAAACACCGCCAAAAATATTTTCTCATCGGCCGCATCGAGCGCACCGAGTCCGGCAAAGCTCGCGTCACTTACTCCGGTTCGCTCAATCTCGCATAGCCTACGATTCGAAACGGAATTTGCTCAGTGATGCGCGCTTCTCTGTTCCAACGTCCAGAAGGGCTGTTTCGTGGGCACGAATTCTATCGGCACGTTTTTCACAATCGTTTTCAGCCAACGCGCGCACTCTTCCATTCCCGCTTGTTCCGATGGCACGTGTCCGATCACAATCAGCGCTTTCTTCTTTCCCTCGCTGACCGCGTCGGCCGCGTACTCCACCGTTTCCCATTCGCGCGTCTCTCCCACCAGCAGCACTTCCACGTTATCCATTTCCAATGCTTTCGTCTCGGGCGCAAACCCGGCATATCCCGGGCTAAATGCAACCTTGGTCACCTTCATCTCCGGATTCCCAACGACACGCATCACCGGCGTGTCGAGCTTCTTTGCCACGTCGGCCGCCAGTTTTTCCAGCGTGGTTTCCGGCAGCGTGAACAGGTGCTCATTCACAGGGTTTTGATATTTCTCCCACCCCAGCGCGTACACCATGCCCAGCTGAATCCCATCCGGCTTCCTCATGTGCCAATGATCGTGAAACCTCCAGATGATCAACTTATGTGCCTCGATGAACGCACGTTTGTCCTTCCACACCGCGTCGTTTTCGTCCATCCCCTCCGGCTTGTCGTCGTAATGATTGAAGAACGTCGGCTCGTGCGTAATGATCAAGTTCTGCCCGTTTGCCGCTGCCCGCTGTAGCACATCCAATGTCGCCATCATGGTCACTGCAATTCCTGTAACCGGCGTGTCCGGATTCCCCGCCTTAAACGTATCCACCGTCTTGCTCATCCACGGAACGCCAATGTGTTCCTGAATCGCCGCCACCACCTCCCGCGCTGTCGGCCGCTTTTCCTGCGCCTCCACGCGCGTCCCATGTAACGCAGCACCGACTAGTCCTGCGCCTAGAAGCGCCGCCGTTCCCCAGATTTCTAATTTTGACTTCACAATTCTCTCCTCTCAGCGAATCTCTGCGTTCGGCGCCTGCCCCAGCCGGGTCGGGGCGACTTTGCGTTATCCCTGCTTCTCTTCTCCCGCGTACTGCGGATTCTTTGCCGGTCTCCGCAACCCTAACTCTCCAGAGACGCGTTTCACCCACTTCCACTCCGTTTCAAACTGCTCAATCGTCATGCTCACCATCCACACCGCCTCATGATGCGTATGCCCCACTTCCTCCAGGATGCTGGCGAGCACTTCTCTCTCTCTCAAAATTTCCGACTCCAGAAATTCCAGCCGCCGTTCGAATTGCTTCTCCAGCACTCCCGGTCGCGCTTGCCAAGATAGCGCAACCCAGGTCAGAAATGGCGGCCGTTCTCTCTGCGTGGTCCACTCTGCGCGCTCCAATGCGTTCGCGAGCGCCGCGCGGCCCTTCGCCGTCGTCTCAAAAGAGCTTCGCTCCGGTCCCGCCGCCGGCTCGCTCGACTCTGAAGGCCGGATCATTCCCGCCCGCGCCAGTTTCTCCAGCGAATAATATACTTGCGGCCGTGACAGGTTCGCCCAATCCCGAATCTCCCTTCGCTCTAGTTCCAGATTCGCCTGATACCCATGCATCGGCCGCTCCGCCAGCAAACTGAGCAGCACGAGATCAGGTGTAGTGAGCGCCAATCTCCGGCGCGCTCGCACAATTCTTCTCGATCTCTCCGCGTATCGCTGTGGGCGCCGCGTCTCTGCGTTATCTTTTGCCTTCATTTCTTTTCCGTCTTGCGCTTCTTGCTCCAATACCACCATTGGCATTGCTCCACCGGTAGCCGCGGATTCCGAGCCTGCGCCACCGCCGCGCAAAATGTATCCAGGACACAAATATCCTGGTGCTGCCGCGCCACACGTCCCAATTTGTCATACAGCCGCTGCGGATTCTGCCGCGCCAACTGTGCCACGCTGCGAATCCCCAGTAACTCAAAATCGCGCAGCATCGCCGGGCCAATAGAAATCAGATCGGCGAGTTCCCGCAGGGTCTTGGGCATAAAAAATCTCCTTGACTTGGCTTTTTGTCTTTCCTATTCTTGGCTAGTCTAATTAAGACTACTGGTTAACGCAAGGAGAAAATACCCCGTGCGCCCGTTGCTTGCTGCCCTCTTCGCCGCCGCGTTGTCTTTCAGTTTTGCTTTTGTCCATGCCACTCAATCACAGGAGAGAAAAACCATGAACGTCAAGAGAATCACACCCGTCCTGCTCGTCAAAGAGATCGAACCGATCGTGCCCTTCTGGGTCGACCGCCTCGGCTTTGCCAAAACCATAGAAGTGCCTGATGGCAACAAGCTCGGCTTTGTCGCTTTTCAAAAGGGCTCCGTCGAAGTGATGTACCAGACCTACGCCAGTGTCGAAAAAGACGCCCCGCCGTCAATGGCCGCGGAAGCCAGAAAGGGTCCCACGTATCTTTATGTCGAGGTGGAAGATTTCGACGCCTTGCTCGCGGCCATGAAAGACGCGAAAATCGTCATGCCCGTGCGCACCGCCTTCTACGGCATGAAGGAATTCGGCGTCCAGGATCCCGGCGGACACTTCATCACTTTCGCGCAGGCCGTCGCCGCGCCGCAGAAATAGCGCCAAACATAGCGCTAATTACTGCTTACTAGGCGTTGGCAACGGCGGCGCCCGCCGCGCCATCTCCGTGGCAACGGCAATCGACCGCGCGCCATTCTTGCCTACCGCGCGGACAGCAAAGAAGTGGTTGTCCGTGGAAACGCCCTTTAACACTGTTTCACCGGGTGAAGCAGCGAAATCATAAACCGTCCATCGCGGATCGGTGGTCTCTCGCCAAAGAATCTCGAAGCCCGCGCGCTCCGGATCATCCTCCGCTGCCCAGGACACTTTTGCATCTGGCGTAACCGCGCCTGCGAGCTTTGCCCCCGTCGGCGCTGCTGGAGCCAGCGCCAACTGCCGCAGCACTTCGGCATTGTCCCGCACCACATCTCCCATGAACGCAAAATTGAGATACTTTTCAAAATCACCGTACTCAATTCCATTTTCCGTGCGCGGCGTCTGATGCTGGTGAGTGTAGTCCTCTAGCGGCTCGGTAAAGCGCACTGCGGGTAACCCCGCCTTGTAAAAAGGATAGTGATCGCCGCCGCGGCCGTAGCGGTCTTGCCGAAAAATCATCCGAATTGCTGCCCGTCCATCGATCTCTTCAATCGCGCGCGCCAATTCACGCGAAGGCGAATCGCAGTCTTCGATTTCTCCGTTTCCCGAGAAGACACGCACTCGGTGCGGTCCGCCGGGCGCCGTGTCCGCCCCCACGATATCGTTGTCCATCATTCCCCCGACCGTGTAGCCCTGCTGTTTCACCCATTCGAGCAAGTGCGAACTCCCGAGCAATCCCTGTTCTTCCCCTGAAAGTACGCCAAACAAAACGGTCGCGCGTCCGCCATGCCCGGCGGCCGCCGCTTTGCTTAGCAGCCGCGCTGATTCCACGCTTACCGCCGTCCCGGAAGCATCATCGTCCGCTCCGGGCGCATCCGCCTCCGGATCCATAACATTGGATGGCCGCGAATCGAAGTCTCCGACGACAATAAAAACCGTCTTGGCCAGCTTGGGATCCGAGCCTGGCAGGATTCCGTACACATTTTCCAGGTGGACGGGTTTCTCCCCCGTCCGCTCGGATGTCATTTCGAACTTATCCACCACGACTTGTAATTTATCCCCGGACTCCTTCGCAATCTTGTTGAATCGAGTCACCACGAAGTCGCGCCCGCAGCCAATCCCACGCTTCGGGTCTGTCCACGACGAAAGCGTAAGCCGCGTTCCGCAACTGACTTGTTCATGAATCAACGCCCGCATCGCCTTTTCATCCACGCTCTGTCGCGCGAACGCACCCCCTGGCCGCGCCAACAACTTCGGCTGTGGTTTCCCCTGCGCCGGCTCCGCCGGATCGCGCGGCACGGCTCGCTGCGCCAAAGCGGGTGTCCCCATCAGCCCGAGTGCCACGAACGCTCCAGCCAAAATTTTCGAGATTAACCCGCAAGTGCTGCTTGAATCTTTCCTCATGTCTTTTTTCTCCCGCAAACGCTGCACTCTAGATAGACGCGGAATTCTAGCGCGATTGGCCTCCCGAATAGTAATGCTATTGTCCATCTTGGTCTCTGGCTAACTTAGCGCGATTTCCAGCTCAACCTGAAATTGACATCGCTCCCGATATTTTGAAATCATCGCATGCGTACTCACCACTATCGGTTGCTTTAACAAGAGATCCGGGCGCCCAAGGCATATCTGGGGGTGCACTTTTAAGGAAATTCCAATGCTGGCCGGCATCCGCACACTCGACCTTCGCAAAACCTACAACACGGCTCCTCCCGTTGCCGCGGGTGCGGGCGGCTTCTCCTTTAGCTCTCCGAAGAGCAAAGGGAAACAGCCCAAGCCACAAGTCGTCGCGCTCGACGGCATCTCTCTCAACGTCCTCCCCGGAGAAATTTTCTGCCTGTTGGGACCCAATGGCGCCGGCAAGTCTACAACTGTCGGCGTCCTTACGACGCGCGTCCGTCCCACTAGCGGACAGGCCTTCATCGGCGAACACGACGTCTGGAAAGAACAAGTCGCCGTCAAGCGCCTGATCGGTGTCGTAGCCCAGCGTCCCAATCTGGATTTTTCCCTCACAGCGCGCGAAATCCTTACTTTCCACGGCGCTTATTTCGGCCTCACTTCTCTAGAGCGTTCCAAGCGCGCCGAAACACTCCTCGACCGCTTCAAGCTAACGGATCGCGCCGACCAGATCGTCCGCGGATTCTCCGGGGGCATGATGCAGCGGCTCTCCATCGCCCGCGCCATGATGCACGATCCGCAGGTTCTCTTCCTCGATGAGCCCAGCGCGGGCCTGGACCCGCAAACTCGCCTGCTCCTTTGGGAAATCGTCCGCGGATACAATCAGAGCGGCAAAACGATCCTGCTCACCACCCACAACATGGAAGAGGCCGACGCACTCTGCAAACGCCTCGCCATCATCGATCATGGACGCGTAATCGCCTTGGGTACACCTCAAGAATTGAAAGCCTCGGTTCCCGGCGGCTTCCTTCTGCGTGTGCGCTTCGGTCGTCTATCGCCAGAATTGATGCAACGCCTTAAGGCACTTGCCGGCGTCACCGAAGTCCGCGCCATCGAAGGCGACGGCGCCGACCTCTACGCTGACCGCGGCGGCTCGCTTGTCGCCGAGGTCGCCAATCTTGCTTCCACCACTGGCGTCGAGCTCTGCGACGTCCACATCTCCGAGCCCAGCCTCGAAAATCTTTTTCTGCACCATACCGGAAGGAGCTTGCGCGAATGAACTGGAAAGCCTTTTTCGCCATGCTCGCGCGCGACGCCCACGTCGCCCGCCGCAACTTCGTGGCGCTCTTGTTTCAAACTTTCTTGCAGCCGCTGATGTTCGTCTTCATCTTCGGTCGCGTGATGGTTGGCAGCGGCTATATGCCGCCCTCTTACAAAAGCCTTTTGCTCCCGGGAATCATGGCCATCTGCATGGTCGGCACCGGCATTTGGGCCGTCGCCATGCCCTTGATCGCCGAGTTTCAGTTCACACGCGAAATCGAAGACCGCCTACTCGCGCCCATGGATATTTCCTGGCTCGCCATCGAGAAGGTCGTCGCAGGCACGCTACAAGCGCTCGCCGCCGGCCTCATGGTCATCCCCGCCGCGTGGTTGCTGCTCCGTCCCGGTGTGGAATTGAACGTTCCTCACCCTCTCCTTTTCGCCGGAGTGGCTCTGCTCGTAGCGCTCTTTTCCGCCACCGGCGGTCTGGCCCTTGGCTGCAGCGTCGAACAAACTCACATCGGCTTGATGTTCAGCCTCGTCGTCGCTCCAATGATTTTCTTCGGTTGCACCTACTATCCCTGGAGCGCGCTGGACAAATTCCCGATCCTGCAAAAAGCCGTGCTCGTGAATCCTCTCGTCTACGCCAGCGAGGGCCTTCGTGGAACAATGGTCCCCCAGTTCCCGCATCTTCCTTTGTGGGCCGTCCTGGTCGGACTGATTTTCTTTAATACATTGTTGCTCACCACCGGCCTCCGCAAATTCCACGGAAAGGCCGTCACCTAATTTCGTTAAGTCATCGGTCATCGGAGAAAGTAATGAAATTCGCAAAGATTGTCTTTCGGGTTGCAGGCATTTGGGGCCTTCTGGTCCTCACGCCGCTCTACTTCATGTTTGATCTCATCAGTCGCAACGATCCGCCTCCCATCACGCACCCCGGATTCTTCTATGGATTTGTAGGAGTCGCTCTGGCGTGGCAGATCGCTTTTATGTTCATTGCGACAGATCCGGTACGCTACCGGCCGCTGATGATTCCGTGCGTCCTCGAAAAAGTCAGTTGGAGCGCAGCAGTAATTGTCCTCGTATTGCAACAACGGATGCACAAGTCGGACCTGGTCTTCGTCGCCACGGATTTGTTTCTTGGACTTCTCTTCGTAATCGCCTACTTCAAGACGCCCGCTCTCACGAATCGCGTGCAATGAATCAGTTTTTCCGTGCTCGCTACTTTCAAATTCCCGCTGCCCGTTTTGCCGATTCGAACGGTTGTGCTAACGTTTTCCGTTTATGAAGAAGCGCATAGGTGTGCTCTTAAGCGGCCGCGGCTCGAACTTCGAAGCCCTCGCGGAAAGCGTTGCGTCGGGCAGAATCCCGGCAGCGGAAATCGCCGTTGTCATCAGCAATCGCGAAGGCGCACCCGGCATACAGCGTGCCGAATCACGAGGAATTCCAGCGCGCGTGATTCCATCAAAGGGTCTCGAGCGCGAAACCTACGACCGCCAAGTCGCTGCCGTTCTCGACGAGCACAAAGTGGAACTAATCTGCCTCGCCGGCTACATGCGCCTGCTCTCTCCATTTTTCGTCGCGAAATACCCAAATCGCATCCTGAATATTCACCCTTCGCTGCTCCCATCGTTCCCGGGCCTTGAATCCCAGCGTCAAGCCCTCGAATATGGAGTGAAATTCGCCGGTTGCACCGTACATTTCGTTGACGAAAATCTCGACGCGGGCCCCATCGTGTTGCAAGCTGTGGTTCCAGTAGATGATGCCGACACAGAAGCCTCACTCTCCGAAAAAATCCTGAAGGAAGAGCATCGTATTTATTCCGACGCCGTTCGAATCGTCCTCGAAGGAAAATTCAAAATCGAAGGCCGCCGTGTGCTCCGCGCGAGCTAAGCTCACTCCATGACACTTTCGAATTTCAAGCCCGTCGAAGAACAGCTCGCCTATCTCAAAAAAGGCGTCGCCGAAATCATTCCCGAAGCTGATCTGAAAGCCAAGCTCGAAGTATCCCTGAAAACCGGAAAGCCGCTCCGCGTCTATCTCGGCGTGGACCCCACCGCCCCCGACATTCATCTGGGCCACACCGTCGTCCTGCGCAAGCTAAAACACTTTCAAGACCTCGGCCACACCGCGATTTTCCTCATCGGCGATTTTTCCGCGATGATCGGCGACCCCACGGGACAATCCGAAACCCGGCCTCCGCTCACCCGCGAACAGGTGGACGCGAATTCCAAAACGTATCTCGCGCAAGTCTTCAAACTTCTCGATCCGCAGAAAACGGAAGTCCGCTACAACAGCGAGTGGCTCGAAAAACTCTCCAGCTACGAAGTCGTGCGCCTCTGCGGCCACTATCGCCTCGCTCGTATGCTCGAACGCGAAGATTTTCGCTCGCGCCTCGCCAACAACCAGCCCATCTCTGTTCACGAACTGCTCTATCCGCTTTTGACTGCCTATGACGCGGTCGCGCTCAAGTCGGATGTGGAGATCGGTGCGACCGAGCAAAAATTTAATCTGCTCGTTCACCGCGACATCCAGCGCGAATACGGCCTGCCCTCCGAAGTCGCAGTGACCATGCCGATTCTCGTCGGCCTCGACGGCTCCCGCAAAATGTCCAAGAGCCTCGGCAACTACGTCGGCATCACTGAAGCCCCCGGCGAAATCTTCGGTAAAATGATGTCCATCCCCGACGAACTCATGTGGTCCTACTACGAGCTCGTCACCGACCGCACGCCCCAGGAAATCGCTGCGTTGAAAAAAGAAGTGTCCGGCGGCGCACTCCATCCCATGGACGCCAAAATGCGCCTCGCGCAGGAAGTCATTGCCGGTTTTCACGGCGAAGACGCCGCTCGCAAAGCCGCCGAAAATTTCCAGCGTGTCTTCCGCGATCGCCAGGCGCCCGTCGAAATGAAAGAAATCCAGTTAGTCCGGGGCGAAGGATTTCTGAAGCATTCCGGCGGCGTAATTAGCACCTTCACTCCCAAGTGGTGTCAGTTGCTGGCATATTTGAAAGAAATGGAATCTGTCGCTGAGGCCACGCGTCTTATCGAGCAGGGTGGATTCGAGGTCGACGGTCAAATTGTGAAGGACCCGACCGCCAAACTTGATGCGACCGGTCCGGCCTCTCACAACGTTCGCCTAGGGAAGAAAAAATTCCTACGCATCATCGTCGAGTAAGTCTCTGCATGGAAGTATCTTTGTAGTGGCGCAGCATGCTGCGCCACTACAACTGCAAAACCGTCTGTTCAAGTCATCCTAATGTTTCGGCGACGAGTTGCGCGACGTGTTCCCCTACCGCCGGCGCCGCCGTAAGCCCCGGCGACTCCATGCCAACGAGGTGAATCGCCTGCGGCACCTTGGGATCCCGCGTAATCACAAAATCCACGATGCCCTTATGATCCGGCGCAGCCAGCTTGGGCCGCAGCCCCGAATACCCCAACTGCAAATCGTGCTCCTCGATCTCCGGCAATAAATGTTTCGCGCTCTCCGCAAAAGCCGCAATTGGCAAACGATCGCGCTCATAGTTGTCTTTTCCCTCGACATACGTCGCCGTTGGCCCCAGCAGAAACGTTCCCCAAAGCGTCTTCGTGAAGTGCACGCCGAGGCTCAGCCCATCCGTATGCGGCAGCGGATACACGAGGTTATTAATCAGCGAAGCCCGCGGCCCGCGAACCTCGCAATATTCCCCCCGCACCGGATAGATTTTCCAGGAATGATTCCCCATCATCGCCGCGACTTCATCCGCATAAAGCCCCGCCGCGTTGATCACGCAACGCGCTTCAATCGTTTCGTCTTGCGAATCTTCCTCGTCCCCAATCCGCAGCCCCACTCGAATGGTCTTCCCATTGGGTTCCAGTGAAACAACCTGCGCCCGCGTAACAATGTTCGCGCCTTGACTCGTTGCCACGCGCGCATACGCGTGAACCAGCTCTTCCGCGGAAACAATCCCAGTCGAAGGAACGTCCAAAGCCGCCACGCCTTTGATGTGCGGTTCGCGCACGCGGATCTCGTCAGCTCCGATAAGCCGCAACCCTTCAACGCCGTTCTCCTCTCCGCGTTTTTTCAGTGCCTGAAGTTCACCTTCCTCGTGCGCATCCGCCGCGACCACCAGCTTCCCGCAGTGGCGAAAGGGAACCTTGTGTTTCGCGCAAAATTCGTATGTCAGCCGGTTCCCCTCCACGCAAAGCTTCGCCTTCAGCGAATTCTTCGGATAATAGATACCGGAATGGTTCACCCCGCTGTTGCGCGTGCTCGTCGCCATGCCGAGTTTTGGAAATTGCTCAACAAGGAAAACATCCTGCCAGCGCTTCGAAACCGCCTCGGCGATAGCGCACCCGATCACGCCACCGCCGATGATCAAAATGTTGGCTTGGTCCATGAATCCATTTTATCCGGGCGCTCTATCCATGCACATTGATTTCATCGAAAAACGGTTTGCATTCGGTGAGTCGCGCCTCCGTGCCATCGTGCACCGCATACACCGAGTTCTGCTTTTCCTCGTAATGATTGCGCCAGAGCGAGGCCGCGCCGTGGGCGCCATCTTTGTTTAGCGCGTAGAAAAAGATGTGAAAGGTCGAGAGCTTTTTCTTATCGTTTTTATAATTGTGCGCGATGCGGCTCATGGCCTCCAAACACGCGTCCGCCGGCGATTTCCCCTGCCGCATCATTTCAATAATCGTATGTCCCCCGGAAATCTTGATGTTTTCCTCGCCTTTCCCTGTCGAGCCCGCCGCGCCGACTTCATTGTCCACGCAGCAGCCCGCCCCAATGATCGGCGAATCCCCCACGCGTCCTGGAATCTTCCACGACAATCCTGAAGTCGTCGTCGTAGCGGAGATGTCTCCGTTCGAATCCACCGCCATACACGGAATCGTTCCCGTCGGTGGATGAGCAATCACCCGCTCCGCGTAAGCGATCTGTTTTTCATCGCCGTCAAAAATCGCCGAAATATGTTCCTTCCACTCCGGCGAATCAATCCCCGGCCGCCAGTTCATCGAAGACGCAGCCTTCCACGCCAACCAGATCCTCCGCGAATGCTCCGTCAACAAATTTATCTCTTCGAATCCTTCCGCCACTGCAAAACGCCTCGCCCCGTCTCCAACAATCATCACGTGATTCGTTTTTTCCATCACCGTCTTTGCCAGTCGCGAAACGTTCTTGATTCGCCGCACGCTCGCCACCGATCCCGCGCGGTGCGTCGGCCCATGCATTACGCTCGCGTCCAACTCCACTTCTCCCTCTTCGTTCGGTAATCCACCGTAGCCAACGGAGTCGTCGTTCGGATCGTCCTCCACAACGGTAACCGCCGCGACCACGGCATCCAGCGTGTCGCCACCTCTCTTAAGAATGTCCATCCCCTTATCCAGCGCGTGTACCCCATTGGCGCTGGAAATAATCAGCGGACGCTTCCCCTGCGCCGCAGGCGCCATGCTCGTGAGTGCAGGCGCAGCGATGCCATTGTTTGGCGTAGCGCCAAAAAGTTTGTTAGCACTGGCAACGGCGCTGCCAGCAAGCGAAGTCAGAAAAAACCTACGTCGTGACCATAGTTCCATTTGAAAACCCTCCTCGGTGTGCGGAGGGCAATATACACCTGAAGTTCAAGCTAGGAGACAACGACTTCGCAAAACGCCGTATTGCGGTTTTGAATTAGAAAATCGTCTCGCCAACCGGCACTCAGCCGACCGGAATCTTCATCAAACGCGCGAGCGCTCCCGCGAAAACATCTCCCCACGCGTGGGCGATCATTCCGGGGCGCACGCTTTTCCGCCAATTCGCCAGAATCCCGAGCAGTACGCCTTGCAGGCCGATTCGAATCGCTCCGCCTAGGCCCTGGTAGGAGTGCGCCGCCCCGAACGCCACCGCAGAGAGCAAAATGCCGATCGGCGCGCTTTTCGTCAGCGCCATGAACTGCGTCTGGTAGTAGCCTCGAAAGATCGCCTCCTCGCAGATCCCCGCTGTGATCGAAAGCACTATCCACAAGAACATTTCGAATCTTCCCTGCGGAAGCAGGAATTGCACCGCTCGATCTGGTGCACCGCCGTGCGAGTGCGCCCCGAGAATCGAAAGGATACCCGTCGAAACAATCCAAAATGCCGCCGCAATTCCAATGTCCTTCAAAACCGCGCGGGCCGAGCGCCAGCGATCCCCGAGAACAGTAAGCAGCGATGACCCATGCAGCCATACCCCGAGAATCATGAGGGCGAACAGCAGCCACTCCGTCAGAATGGTGCGTTCATACATGGCCGCCCGGTTCGGATTCACCATCGCGCGTACTTCATCCACGTGAAGCAATCCTCTAACTGCCAGAAGCCCCTGTGCCGCGAGTACTAAGAACGTGTGCAGTGGCGCGGCAATTCGGCCGTAAGTGTTTTGCTCAAACTGTGCCGTTGCAGAAGTCTCCATGCATGCTCCTCAGGTTTCCTGTGAAGTGAGTGGCCCGGTCTGACGTCAAGCTTAAAACCCGGCAGTGTCGCACCGTGGTTTGTTCATCTCCAAACTGAGACGGATGAAACATGGAAGGGGCAGCCTAAATTCTGTATCACTTCGGGTTTCGGGGGAACAAATGTCTGTACCGTGCGTATAAGAGATATAGATTGGCCGTGCTGGCCAGGACTCACGAGAGTCTTTTCGTCGGCACAAAGGCGTTGACGCCAAAGTTACAGCGGAGGAGAATCGCGCACCTCACCATGATTCGATTGGAAAACGTAACCAAAGAATACGATTTGCCGCCTGGGCAGCCGGGCCAGCTCGTCGCCGCGGACCGTTTAACCTTGGATGTCCCTGCTGGCGAAGTATTTGGCCTAGTCGGTCCAAATGGCGCGGGCAAAACCACCACGCTGAAAATGGTTTGTGGCCTGATGCTCCCCACCGCCGGACGCATCATGGTCAACAATATTGACGTCGAGCAGCAAGCAGAGGAAGTGCAGCAATATATTGGATACCTGGCCGATTTTTTCTCCGTTTACGACGATCTGAAGACCTGGGAATACGTCGAGCATTTTGCCCGCTCCTACAAATTGGAGCCTTCGAAAATTCCCGCGCGCGTCCGCGAAGTCATCGGTGTGCTCGGCCTCGAAACGAAATATGACGCGCTTGTAGGCGGTCTTTCCCGCGGTATGAAGCAGCGCCTGGGGATAGCCCGCGCCATCGTTCACGATCCCCCACTCCTCGTTCTAGATGAACCAGCATCCGGCCTTGATCCCAAAGCCCGCCTCGAGCTGAAAGACTTAATCCGTCGGCTGAACCGCGAAGGAAAAACAATCTTCATCACTTCGCACGTGCTCTCCGATCTGGAAGAAATCTGCACCTCCCTCGCGATCATGGAAAAAGGAAAGCTCCTGCGCGTCGGCAAAATCGGCGACGTTATGCGCGGCGCCGGAATGACCAAGCGTGTCCGCATTCGAATGGCCACCGCAGGTTTTGCTTTCGGAACCTGGCTCAGCGCTCGCCCCGGAGTCAGCGAAGTGAAAGAAGCAGGACTTGAAGCTGAATTTGTGTTTCCCGGAACAGAAGTAGAGCTTGCGGTTTTGGTTCGCGATGCCGTAAGTGCCGGCGCGCCCCTCTGCGGTGTAGAAGAAAAAGTCGAGACGCTGGAAGCACTCTTCTCGCGGCTCTCGAGTGGAGAAGTAATGTGATCGCCGTTTGGTCCAATCCCGAGTTCATCCGCAACGTTCGCGCACAATTGCGCCCAGGAAGGGCCATCGCCACGGCGTGCATCTGCGCACTCCTCTCCATAGTTACAGGTTGGGCCTTCTCCTATAACTCCCGCCTTGCCATCGGTCCTTATGGATGGGGTTTCGGCGTGTTTCAGATCGCTTTCTGGCTGCAAGCAATTATGTTGGCGGCAGGAGGTGGAATCGCGTGCATTAACAGCATCCACCGTGAAAAAGACCAGAACACTTTCGATTATCAGCGCGTCACACGCCTGACGCCTCTCGAACTGACCATCGGGAAATTGTTCGGTGCCCCCGTCTTTACCTATTTCGTTTTCCTCTGCCTGATGCCTCTCGCCATCTTCGGTGTCATCGCTGGAAAACTGAATCCTCTCACAGTGTTAATCGCGTATACGGTTTTGCTGGTCGGCTCCCTTACCATCCACATGCTCTCTCTTCTGATTTCCTTGTTGACGGTGAGAGGCTCGCACACCGGCGCAATCCTTCTCCTTCTTGGGCTGCTCTGGGGCACTTCTTTCGGCCCCGATACCATCCAGTTTTTCAAGGTCGGTCCGCTCGGACCCTTCTATGCAGCTCAAATCGCCCACCGCGCCGCCTGGGACACTACTGTCCCGAAAGAAAGGGAACGTTGGGGAACCCCCGCAGTCTCCGTGGACTATGACTCCGTCTTTGGAAGTTCAGTGGAACATGTTCCCGTTTTGATCACACTTGATCTGTTGTTTGCTGGTTGGTTTCTACTGGCGTTGGTCAGGAACATCAAGCGCGATCCGAATTACTACGAGATTTATTCCCCAGTGCAGGCGCTGGCCTTCGCGCTGTTTTTGAATTTGTTGTTTGTGGCGTTCATGCAGTGGCGCGTGGCGACGCCGGTGGATTCCCAGGCCTTTTTGCTGACTCTGAACACTGGCGTTTTCTCTTGCTTGGGCCTCGCAGCCATTCGAAACCGCGAACGTATGCGGAGAATCCTGCGTGCCGGCGAAGGCCCTGCTACTTCTTGGCTGGCTGCAATGTGGCCGGCGCCAATGATAGTCGCAGGCACGCTCGCTGCGGGATTGCTTATCGTTTTAGGAGTTGCCCAGGGAAGAGATGCACGGCTGGACTGGAGCGCCAATCTCGCGCTGCTGCGTTCGCTGTTCTTCGTGGCGTGGATAGCGCGCGATCTGCAATTTCTGCAATGGATGGCCTTGCGTCGCGGGAAACATCCGCTGGTGATGGGCTTGATCTTCTTAACGATCTTTTATGTGTGCATGGGGATTGTGATGGCGCCGCTGAATATTTTCTCCAACCCGGAGCGGTTGGCGTTTTCCGCGTTTTTCCTGCCCTCCTCGGCCGTCTACATGCTCGATCATTCCGCGTGGTTTCTGCGTCCCACGATTTGGATTGCGGCGTTTGTCGCGCAGTGGGTCTTCGTAGGCCTGTTCATCGCCCTGCAACGAAAAACCGTCGGCGAGTTGCATTCCTCAGCCGCAACTCCAGCGGCCGCGCCTCTCGTTGCCAACGTCTAGATGCTTCCATTCTGCTGAGTGCGATTATTCCGTGTTGGAGATCTGCTCGCGGATTTCAACCCTGTGAGCTGCGTTTATTTTTTCGGTTCGAACGCATCGCGAAGTCCGTCGAGCATGTGCGTCGCGACTTTTGGATTGTTCGTCTTTCGAATGTCCGACCACACCGAATCGCCCGTTTTCGGATCGATCACCGAAACGCGCGTCGAGCCTGGCGGCACCGCGTCATCCGCGCCAACAAAACTATTTTTGCCCGCCCTGGGTTCCGCGGTTGCGCCGTTTTCCCCGCCCGGAACGAACTTCACCGCATTGCCGTTGGTCAGGCGAATGACGAAATCCGCTTTCTGCGGCGTATCCACAATCTGCAAGCGCCCCCATTTCGAAAGCTCCGTGTAAACCGTATTTTGCAATTCCGCCGTCGTCGTCTGATTGTCCACAAAAACCGTCTGCGCGGCGAGTATTTTTGAAGGGAGCGACAGATGTTTTTCGTTAGCCTGCGTTGCATTCGAACCGGAAAGAACCAGGAAAATAGCAGCGGCAAGAACGGGCTTGAGCAATTTCATGGGGACCCTCTCCTAGCCGCATCCGCTCTGGCAGATGCGGCTAATGTGCGAGTTGAAATTTGCGGAGAGTCTATGACCAGCAGGAGTGCAGCGTAACTGGACGAACGTCGCTAAAAAGGGCAGGTGGCGCCGCGATTGACGACCTGTCCGGCTGGACACCGTGCCCGGGAAAATCTGTTCGACGCGCGGACACTCTAACCGGAAGTGGCTGCCGGCGCGGAGAATTCGCCTTCCCATCGCGCGATCACCACACACGCAACGCAATTTCCAAGAACGGTGACTGCCGTTCGTCCCATATCCATGAGCTGATCGATCGCGAAAAGCAGAAACAACGGCTCCATAGGCAAATGAAACGAAGTTGCCGCGCCAAAAACGATCAGCAGCGAAGCACGCGCGACGCCTGCGGTTCCTTTGCTGCTGATCAGCAGCGTCAGAATCATCATCACTTGCTGGCCGATGCTGGGGTGTAGTCCCGCGGCCTGCACTACAAAAAACAACGCCAGCGATTGATAGAGACTCGCACCATCCATATTGAAGCTGTAGCCGGTCGGGAGGACAAACGCGACGATTTCACGCGGGACTCCGAACGATTCCATTTGCTCGATCGCGCGAGGCAACGTGGCTTCCGAGCTTGCGGTGGCAAAACCTAGCGTAACGGGTTCGGCGACGGCGCTGATGAATCGTTTGATCGGAATGCGTGCCCACAGCGCGATGGGCAATAGAACGCAAACAATGAAAAAGGCGAGCGCGACGTACATGGTCGCGAGCAATTTCAGGAGCGGAAGAAGAACTCCCACGCCAAGATGTCCAACGGTGTATGCGACAGCGCCGAAAACGCCGAGCGGCGCGGCGTACATAACGAGATTCGTGACCTTGAACATCGTTTCCGAGAGGCTCTCGGCGAACGCCAGCATCGGGCGGCGTTTCGGCTCCGGAACGAGCGCGAGGCCCATGGCAAAGAGGACGCTGAAGACCACAATTTGCAGCACCTGGCCTTCGGCGACGGATTTGGCGATGTTCTCCGGAAAAATATCGGTGATGAGTTGCGTCGCGGTGTGCGGCGAAACATTCAGCGTTTGCGCGGCCGACGACGGTGGAAGATGAACTCCTTCTCCCGCACGACTGATGTGAATGGCCGCGTACCCGACGAGCATGGCGAGCGTGGAGACCAGCTCGAAATAGATGAGCGACTTGATGCCAAGTCGTCCAACTTTTTTCAAGTCCGAGTGGCCGGCGATTCCAACGACGAGAACGCCGAAGAGCAGCGGCGCGATAATTACTTTGATAAGCCGCAGAAAAATCGTGCCGAGCAGCTGCAAATTGACCGCGACCGCGGGCCAGTCGTGGCCCAGCTCCGCGCCCGCGAGAAGTCCGACGAAAATCCAAGTCGTCAGCGAACGCCGCGAAGTGGCGTACACCGCGATCAAAAGAATTGCCAGCCAGCGCAGCAGCGTTGGAACCAGTGCGGGCAGCGAAAGAATCTGCGCGCCGGCAAGCAGCGATGCCGCGATCGCAATCGTTGCGGCGATGAGCGCCGCGGCGAGAATTTTATTTTTCATCGGCACTTATCGAAGATTTCCTTCGGTGCCGAACGGTATGCTGGTTAAAGGCGCATGTCAATGAAAACGCGCCCGCAAGAAAACCCGTTGTTAGTCCTGGCGCAGCGCGACGAGCGGATCGATGCGCGTGGCGCGCCGCGCAGGAACGTAACACGCCAGCAGCGCAACGCCCATCAGCAGCAGCGTGATTCCCACATAGGTGAGTGGATCGGTTGCACTCACGCCGTACAACAATCCCCCAGCCAAGCGCGCGACGGGCAACGCCACCAGCACTCCAACAATTGCGCCAAGAAGCGCCAAGAACATTCCTTGCGTGAGCACAAGCTGTAGCACCTGACGCGGTTGCGCGCCCAGGGCCATGCGCAGCCCGATTTCACTGGTCCGCTGTGCCACCGAGTATGCCAGCACGCCATAGATTCCAATCGAAGCAAGAATCAATGCGAGCACGCCGAATAGCCCGAGCACTGCGGCGCCCATGCGCGCGGGCCACAACCCCTGCCCCAAAAGTTGCTGCACGGTCTGCACATTCGTGAATGCCAAATTTTTGTCGAGCTGCTGCACCTGGGTACGGACAGTTCCGAGAAGTGCTTCAGCGCTCCCCGTAGTGCGCACCACGAGCGTGACTGCGGGCGAATATTGCTGGCGCATGGGGAAGAAGGCGACCGGCTGGGGATCTTCCCCGATCTGGCCGACAACCGTGGTCCCCACGACACCAACGACCTGGAGCAGGTTTGGTTCCTGCACGATTGCGAAGCGTTTTCCGAGCGCATCCTGGCCTGGCCAGACGAGATTGGCCATGGCCTGATTGATGACCGCCACTTTTGCGGTGTTTTCGCGGTCGAAGTCGGTGAAGTCGCGGCCGCTCAACAACGGAATGCGCATGGTGTCGAAGTGGCCGGGTGTGACCTCGTCAAGAACTACGAGCGTTCCGCGGTTATTGGGATCGGTCTGTTCTCCTTCGCGAAAAATAGTAGCGGAGATGCCGCCAGCGAAGATACCGTTCGAGGATATCGAAGCGCCCACAACACCGGGAACTGTTTTCGCGCTCTGTATCACCTCGCGGAAAAACTGCTGCCCATGACTTTCATCATAGCGGAGAGCGCCGAGGTCGAAACTCATTTGAAACATATTCTGCGACTCGAAGCCGGGATTGTATTGCTGGGCGTTCTGCATGCTGCGCAGAAACAGTCCCGACCCGACAAGCGCCACCAGTGCCAGCGCAATTTCCGAAATCACCAGCAGTCCGCGCAAACGGTTGTGCGTCCAGCCCAGCATGCCGCCGCGTCCACCCACCTTTAGAATCTCGTTGATGTCCGTGCGCGAAGCTTTGATAGCCGGGATGATTCCAAAGACCATTCCGGTGATCAGCGAAATGAGCACAGTAAATCCCAGGACGCGAGTGTCGAAGGAAAGGTCGATAGAACCATCTGGAAGAAACGGAGGACGGAACGACCAAAGGATTTTGCGTCCCCAGAACGCTACAAGCAGTCCGGCCAAGCCGCCGAGTAAAGAGAGCACCGCGCTTTCCGTCAAGAGCTGGCGCACCAAGCGGAAGCGGCCCGCGCCCATGGCTGCGCGAATGCTTAATTCTTTTTCGCGCTTAGCGGCTTGCGCGAGCAGCAGATTGGCCAGATTGACGCAGGCGATAAGCAGGACCAGGCCAACCACGCCCATCAAAACGCCACCAGCGAGCGAAAACTGCTTACGCTGATTGATTCCGAGCGCTGACTCGTTCAAAGGAAAAAGCTCCACGGTACGGCCCTTGTTTTCGCGTGGATATTCCTTCTCCAGGCTGGAAGCGATCGTTTTCAAAGAGGCCCGGGCTTCGGCGATGCTGACTTGAGTTTTCAAGCGTCCGACAATCGAGGTCCAGCGAAACCGGCGGTTGTTTTCGAGATCCTTGAGCTGCCCGGTGAGCACGTAGTCGCGCATGGTGATGGGGACCCAGAGCAGGTCCGGTCGTCCGAGCGACACGATGCCTTTGAAACCTGGCGGCGCGATCCCAACAACCGTGAAGGGTGTCCCGTTCAGGCTTATGGTCTGGCCGACGAACTTTGCGTCGGCGCCGAATTGCTGGGTCCACAAGCTGTAGCTGAGCACGACCTCGGGGTTCCCGCCGATCTTCTTGTCACCATCGGCGATGAAGGTGCGGCCACGAAAGGGCTTTACGCCCAGCACATCGAAGAAGTTGCCGCTCACCAGCGAGGCGTTCAACAGTTGCGGCTCGGCCTGGCCGCCCCAGTTTAGCGGGACTGGGAAAGTAACCACCGCCAGCCCGGAGAAGACGGTGTTCTGGTCGCGATAGTCCTCGTAGTTGGGGAGCGAAGTGCCAGTGAGCTGGAAGTTGGTATTGGCGTCGATGGTTTGTGTGTCACGGGTGTACACCTCCGCCAGCCGCGCAGGCTCCTCGACCGGCAGCGGGTGCAGGAAGACCGCGTTGATGATGGTGAAGATCGCAGTGTTCGCCCCAATGCCCAGCGCCAGCGAGAGCACGGCCACGCAGGTGAAGCCCGGGCTCTTCTTCAGCATCCGCAACCCGCCCCGCAAATCCTGTTGGAAGTTTCCAGCCATCACGACACCCCCACTAAACGCATAGGACGGCCCGGAATGATGAATGTTTCTGTGAAGAGAACGGATTGAAGTGGGGAGGCAACGGAGTAACGATTGAATGAGTAGCGTGCAAACTTGTACCGAGGGCGATGAGGGGGGTACACTCCCCCATCAAAATGGATCAATAACAAAAGAAAGAAGTTGGACGAGGAGTATTTTCTAAGTACATGAAAGGAAAAGGGATCGGCTCCAGTAATTCGGAGGAGTTGAGCGGGATGGCAGGGGGATGGGGGGTACACCCACTCCCATTCCTGCAAGAATTTGAAAACAAAAGGCTTGGAAAATGAGCTCCCATAAGTGCAAGAAAAGAAAGGACGAATCTTGTCTGGGATGGAGGAGGGGTGAGACCCAAAATGTGAATGAGGGAGGGGAGGGACTAGACGAAGGCTTCGGCGAGGGTGAGATCGATAATTCACGACTCACGATAGCATGAATTAAATATAGTGTCAATTACTATAGTAGTACTAGTATTTAGCGAACTGAGCTATTTTGTTCGAAAGAATTTGCAATGAGAAGAAAACAAAGGGGTAAAGTGCACTGTGTATTCGTGCAATCACTCAAGAGCTCTTGAAGGTGGTGGTGTGCGAGTGCGGCCACTCGCCTGCCGGGAACGTCCCGTCTGGGCCCCGGTCCGTCCCCCGGTTCCCTCCCAAGAGACAGGCTAGGTACGGTACCAGGGCTCTAGTTTATTCTCGTCCGACTGCATTTGCTCGTCGAGCGGTCTGCTCGCGAGGCTAGCGGCAACTTGGAGATAGTTGCGCAGAAAAAATCCGCCGAGCAAGTGGTGTCTGTCTATTGATTCCATCAGGCTTGATATTCGCCCTTCGCGCACCATCCAGAGGGTCATGACTGATTGCAGTTTCTCGAACAGTTCGCTGCCAAAGTCAGCTTCCACACGAGAGGTGTCTGCATGGGCGAGATTGCCACCAGCAATTACGACAACCCTGTCTACTCCCGCATCGGTAGCGATATTCCGAGTCCCATAGTACGCGTCTTTCATCGTTTCAAAAGTTTCCACTTGAAGTCCGAGTTGCTTCAGCGCATACGCAAACAATTCAGTCGCCAGAGGATTGTCTTCATCTTCGATGATGAGTACGGTCGTCCCGAGTGACATCTGTGAAATAATTTTGTGTGACCCCGTCAATTCGTCTATTTGGTTGCGCTGGGCATCCAGATACTTCAGCAGTCGGGTGATTTTACTGGCTTTCCTTGCTTGTGCGGAAGCGGCCAGCCGGGCCGCAACGAGCGTAGGCACCACTCGTGAAAGAACTCGTCTCACCAGCGTCGAAGCTCCGGCGTAGCTGATGATTCTTGGAGGTGAGAAGACGAGAAACGAAAATGAGGCCTCGAGCGTTAAAACGATGTAGAGCGCCGAGTGATTCTCTCGGACAGCGTACGCTAAGAACAGAAGACAGGCCATCGTGATGCAGATCCCTGTGCGTAACAGGATGACTGCAGGATGCCATTCATCCCTGAGTTGAAAAGACTTCGTTCTCACGGTGCTCCTTTCTTAGAAATTCGATGCAATCGACAACGACAAGGATGGCATACAGTAAGAGAAACACGGCTTCAGAAAGCATTTTCGCAGCATCGAAGAACTTGCTCAATGGATCTGACAGTTTGTGTGCGATAAGGATCACTGTATATCCGATGGCTATGACCATGATATCGCTCACGAGGATGCTGGAAATGTCTATTAAACGTATGAGCCTGCGCTCAAGACGTCGGCCAAGTTGTGACCAGGGCTCTGACATGGCGATGGCACTATATACGCAGTTGCCCGACAGAGCAATATTACAACCGTTAGATAAGAATCTGAATCGGCAGGCGCAAAGCAGGAGAACCCCGCGGTAGAGAGTGCAGGGCACGCGGGCTACGTGCCGGTTCTCTGGTTATTTGGCGTACTTCCCGGGGCACTTGATGGTCGTGAGATGTTTGTTTTGAGGGAGGTTGCGAATCTCTTCCCAATACTGTTCGCGCACGTCGGCGTCGATTTCGATGGTTCCGGAGTAAAGGCGGTCGCCACCGCGTTTTTTGCAGCCAGAGATCCAGTAGTGCTCGCCCGATTCCCAGTCGAAGTAGTTGGCCTTGAAGCCTGCGCCGGAAAGGGTATGGAAGCGGCGGCCCTGATAGTAGAGAGATTTGCCGGATTTGGAGAAGGTGACAAGCCCGATGCGGGCGGGGCCGCCGATGACGTCGCCTTTCCGTTCAATATACATGATTCGCGGTTTGAGTTTCATCTGAGCACGTTTGGGTAATTTAGCATTTCGATCGGTTGGTAGGCCAGAGTGCAGCGGAGTCGAGAGCACCATGCGCGGGGAGAGGACTAGAGAGATTTCTCTCTGCGCAAGCCGACGGATTTGCAGGAGCAAATGCGGAAGAAAAAGTCGGCTTGCTTCGTTCGAAATGACAGGTGGTCCTGGCGGGCGAGGGATGGGTGGACGCGGTTGGCAAATCGCTGAGGGATTGCTCTGCGGTGTCGTGTAAAATGACTAACGGGGAGACGGGCCTAACGATGGATGAGAGCACAAAACAGGCGGCGCAGGAATATCTGGCGTCGAAGCTGACGGAAGAAGAGCTGCTTTATGAAACTGAGCAGAATAAGGCCATGGCGGTGGCGCGCGCTCCGTTGGTGTGGAAGAGCCTGATGAATACGATATTCGAGAAGTGCCGCGAGTGGAATGCGGTGACAAACGAAGAAACGCTGACGTGCAAGGAAACGGCGATGGGAGATCTGAGGATTTGGTGCGCCGCTAAATCGCAACAAATGACCGTGGCGCTCGATTCCAAGAGGCTATTGGTGACGATCAAAAACGGTGGACGGCTGGAGCATGAAAAAGATGTGGTGCTGTTCATCGAAGGATACCGGACAGGCGCGGACCGGGCGGACCGGGATGCGCATTTGGTGCGCAACAATGAGGCGGTGAACGTGGATATGTTGCTTCTGGGCGAACTAAGAGTTTTGACGGGGATTGGGCGGCAGAGAAAAGCGTAGGCGAGAAGCCTGGGCGAAAAGCAAAGCAGTCGCAGGACCTCCGCGGACGGCGAGTAAAACCAAGGCGCAATTCAACAAAGCAAGAGAAGAAGCGGGTACCCGCGGTGGGCACGATTTATCGTGCCCCTACGAGGGCAAATTCCAGGAGCGGGCGCAGCGGTGCTGCGCCCCTACAAAGAGCGAGACAAGCAGAGTACTGGAGGCCGTCGCAAACGCGAGCCAATGCGGCTCTTGTTGCTCCATTCCACAAGCGTAAGCTGCGACGAAACTTTAGTCATAGAGAAACTGGGGGAGAAAAGCCTTGGCACAGACCAATCCAATTCGAGATTCAGTTTTGCAGGCAATCGGCAATACGCCCGTTGTACGGCTGCGGAAAATCGCTTCGCCATCTATGGCGGACGTTCTCGTAAAGCTGGAATATTACAATCCCACCGGCTCTTACAAAGATCGCATGGCACTGGCAATGATAGAAGGAGCGGAGGCGCGCGGCGAGTTACGCGCAGGCATGCGTGTGGTGGAGTGGACGGGAGGCAGCACGGGATCGTCTCTGGCGATGGTCTGCGCGATCAAGGGCTACCACTTTACGCCGATTTCTTCGGACGGATTCGCGAAGGAAAAGCTGCAGACCATGCGTCTTTTTGGCGGAGACCTGGAGCTTTTTCCGGCGAAAGACGGCAAGCTGGTGCCGGAGCTTTACCAGCAAATGAAGCGCCGGGCGGAAGAGTTGGCGCAGCAGCAGGGCGTTTTCTACGCCAACCAGTTCAACAACACGGACGCGATTCGCGGCTACATGGGAATCGGGACGGAGCTGGCTGAACAGGCGAGCAACAGAATCACGGCGTTTTGCGGCGGAGTGGGGACGGCCGGGATGCTCATGGGTGTGTCGCGCGCGCTGAAAGCGGCTGGATGCAAAGCGCGCATCGTGGCGCTCGAACCAGCCACCTCGCCCGCGCTTACGACGGGGAAAGGCGGGCCGCACCGCGTCGAGGGGATCGCCGCGGGATTCCGGCCGCCGCACCTGAAAGACGGCGAATTCGACGAAGTGCGCACGATCGAAGAAACCGCCGCTCGCGAGATGGCGCGACGCCTGGCGAAGGAAGAAGGAATATTCGCGGGAACGTCCTCCGGGCTGAACGTCACCGCCGCGTTGCAACTGGCGCAGGAACTTGGGCGCGGCAACACCGTCGCTACGGTGGCCGTAGATACTGGTTTCAAGTATCTGGCAGGAGATTTGTACCAAACATAAAGCGCTGAAGCCGAGGAGCGGACGCACCGGTGCCTGCCGCAGGCTGGCTGCGCCCCTACAGAAGAACGGGTCTGAAGACCCGCCACTACAATTGCACCTACTCGGAGGCGCCCAGGGGGAGGAAATACTGGGTGCCTTTGACGGGCTCCTGGAGGCGCTTGAGGAGGAGCTGGAGGTCATCGCTGCGCTCGACGAAATCGATGTCGGAAGTGTTGATGACGAGTAGGTCGGAGGCGGCGTAGCGGAAGAAGAAATGTTCGTAGGCGCGGGCGACTTCGTCAATGTATTCGGGGGCGATGCGGGACTCGTCGCGCGAGGCTTTTTTGGCGATGCGGGCGCGAAGGACTTCGGGCTTGGCCTGGAGATAGATGACCAGGTCGGGGGCGGGAATATCGGCGGTTAGCGCTTCGTAGTAGCGCTCGTAGAGCTTGAGATCTTCGTCGTCAAGATTGATGTTGGCGAAGATGCGGTCCTTTTCCATCAAAAAATCAGAGAGCACGGGGCCGGGAGACTCGACGGCGAGGGCTTCGCGAAGGCGCTTTTGGCGCTCGATGAGGAAGTACATCTGAGCGCGCAGGGCGGAGCCGGGCTTGGCGTTGTAAAAGTCGGCGAGAAAGGGATTGTCCTCGCAATCGTAGATGCGGCGGGCGTGGAGGCGTTCGGCGAGGATGCGGGCAAGCGTGGTTTTGCCAACGCGCAGAGGGCCCTCAATGACGATAAAGCGGGGAGGCTGTGGGCTGCGCTGCGGAGTGCGAGCGCGTTTGGCGGCGGAGGGGTCGGTGCCGGGCATTGTTTCGTGTGACTCGCGGCGAGGCCGAGGTCAGCAGGCGGATTATAGCAGAGTCGGGGAAGAGTTCTGCAGAGCGATATGGGGTGTGCGCGGGATCGGCTGAGGGAATCGCGCGTTCAGAAATGTCAAAAGATTTTCACATTTGTGGACTAGTACTGCCGTTTCCAAAAGGCTAAACGGAGGTGCCAAAGGAGGGTACTAATCAGAATGTGACCAATGGGCCAGTGTAACCTGTCCTTTTGGGCAGTATATTCACCTCATCGTGAGTGGGGATGGACTTGCACTACCCACGGCGATACTGAGGTGGCTTATGGTTATTGCAACGCTTCTCCTGCTCTGCTCCATCCCGCAGATGGACGACACGGCAAAAGTGGTTAACGACTCCCCAGCGGTTAACTCCGATAGCACGGCAAAGGATTCGACGCTTGTGGCGTCAGCACTACCGTCCGCACCGGCACCAAAGGTCAAGACGGATGCCGAGGCGATCGCCCCGGCTTCGTCGGCACAGCCATTTGCCCCTGTGAGGCAAGCGTACTCGAGGCCACAGGAAACCCCGCGGCAGAGGAAGATTTGGTACGGTCTGATGGTGGCAGGACACAGCGGAGCGGCATTTGATGCCTGGTCCACGCACCGGGCGGTAGCGGGCGGCTACGGCACGGAAGCCAATCCGCTGCTGCGGCCTTTTGCGGGTTCGAACTTTATTTATGTCGCGACGCAGGTTAGCCCGGCGGTGATGGACTTCCTGGGCAAGCGCATGATGGTGAGTCAGCATAGCGCGCTGCGGAAGATGTGGTGGCTGCCGCAGTCGGCGGGCACCGCGTTATCGTTTGTGGCTGGCGCGCATAACGTCGGCGTAGTTCACTAAGAGCTCCCTCAATCACCCAACAGAAAGGGCCCCGACCCAGTCGGGGCCCTTTTGTTTTTACGGGCGTATGTTACGCGTGAATGGCGAGGGCTGTTTATTTGCCGACTACAACGATGACGAACGAGCCAGGCTTCATCTTGCCGCGACGCTCGCCAGGAGCAGGCGGATCGAAGTCGGCGGCCGGAAGCGAGATGTTGTGGGTTTTCAGATCGAGGCCCATGGTGCGGGCGCTGCGCTTCGTGGGGACATTTTCGACCACCGTATATTTGTCCGGGGAATCTTCGTGGATAACGGTGAGGTTGCCGTCGCCACAGGAAGCGAAAGCGAGTTGAGTGCCCGGATCGAAGGCGCTGGCATCGGGGCCATCGCAAATCGTTGGTGTGGCGACGACTTTCCCGGTATCGGCATTTACGATGGCCATGACTTTTTCATCGCAAACGGCGAAGAGGCGGCGATTCTTGAGATCCATGGACAGGCCCGAAGGGGACTTGCAAGGCGCCAACGGCCAGCGATGGGTTTCGGTGATTTTTTGAGCGTCGAGCTGGATGAGCTCGGAAGTGTCCTCGTTGTTCACATAGATGCTGCCCATGCCATCGGCGACAGCGAATTCGGGTTTGCCACCGAGAGCGAGAGTGCCGGCAACGGTGCCATCCGCGGCGTTGATCGCGGTGGTGTTCTTGCCGCGGCCATTGAAAGTGAAGACGCGCTTGGTGACGGAGTCGTAGACGATGGCGTCGGGATTGGCGTCAGTCTTGACAGTGCCGAGTGTCTTGAGCGTTTTCGGATCGAAGATGGTCACGTTGTCGGTGCGGCCGTTACTCGTGAAGCCGCGGCCGAGGTCGGAAGCAATGGCGATGCAGTGGACACCTTGTGTGTCCGGAATGCTGCCGACAGCTGCGTGAGTGTCCGCATCCAGGACAACGACTTGCGTGCCATGCGAGACGTAGATGCGGCGGGCGTCGCTGTCCACGTAAACGTAATCCCATCCACCTTCACCGGCGACAGGAACGGTTTTGGTCACGTGATAACCGCTGGGGCCGGGTGATGGCGGAGCAGCGAGCGAAAATGCGACAGCAGAAAAGATGAACGCTACTGCGAGTACACCTAAGATTGTGAAAAGGGTGAATCGTTTACGCATAGTTTTTTCTCTCTTTGACTTTCTATCCTTTGCACGAGCCGGGGTATAGCTACGTATATAGGGAGGAACATAAACGGAACATAAATGCGGGGGTTGGACTACTCCTTGGATTTGTGCTGTTCGAACCAGCCGGCAATGTAGAGCATTTTTGCGATATGGTGGCTGGGGCGGCGGCCGATACCGTGGGGCTCTTCGGGAACGCGAACGAGGACGGTATCAACGTTTAGGAGCTTGAGCGCTTCGTAGAATTGCTCGGCTTCAGAGATGGGAGTTCGATAGTCGGCTTCGCCGGTCATGACCAATGTAGGCGTTTTGACTTTGGCGACGAGATTGGTGAGCGAGCGCTGCATGTAATTGTCGGTGTTGTCCCAGGGCAGGCCGGGGAACCAATATTTGGTGATGAAAGGAATATCGGAAGTGAGCGCGAAGCTGTACCAGTTGATGACCGGATAGAGCGAAGCAGCGGCGCGAAAACGTTCGGTGTGCTCGATAGTCCAGCAAGTAAGGACGCCGCCGCCACTGCCGCCGGTGACGAAGAGATTGTTGGTATCTATGTAGCCCTTGGCGATGACGGCGTCAACGCCGCTGTTCAGGTCGTAATAATCGTCGCCGGGATAGGCGTGATGGATGAGATTGGCGAATTCCTCACCGTAGCTGGTGCTACCGCGTGGATTGATGTAGAGAACGACGTAGCCGCGGGAAGCCAGCACCTGTTTTTCGAAATCGAACCGGTCGCCATAGTCGGCGAAGGGGCCGCCGTGAATTTCGAGAACCAGCGGATATTTTTTGGAGGCATCAAAATCCGGAGGATGGACGATCCAACCTTGGACTTTGCGGTTGTCCCTGGAAGATTCGAACGAGAACTCCTCGACGTGGCCGGGTTTTTTTTGCGCGAGCAATTCCGCGTTGAGGGAGGTCAGTACTTTCATCGCGCCATTGTTGAGGATGGCGAGATCGCCTGGTTCATCAGGTCGTCCGTAGGTAAGAGCGACGAGGCCGGTTCGCGCCAGTGAAAAAGTGCCGCTGCCACCAGCGCCAGTTGTGGAGGCGAGGTGATCGGCAATTTTCTTGCAGGCGCCTTCCACGGAGCAGAACCCGATCTTGGAATCGCCTTGATCGTCGTAGCGGAAGTAAACTCCGCTGCTATCAGCGGCCCATTGAGGATCCTGGACGTCGCGGTCCAGCTTGTCCGACAGGGAATGCGAGTTGGTGCCATCGCGATTCATCAGGTAGAGCTTGGTGGTTTGATGACCTTGATAGCGGTCGTCGAAGCCGGTGTAAGCAATAAATTTTCCATTGGGTGAAACATCGGGGGAATTGTCCGGACCTTTGCGATTCGTGAGAGCGCGCAAAGAGCCGTCGGCGACGTTGAACTCATAGACTTCGCTATCGAAGAATTCGTGTTCGGATTCGGCGTGGCGATTAGCGGAAACGATTAAGTATTTGCCGTCTGGCGACCAAGTGGCGCGATTGGGGCTGAACTCGTCGCCACCGTTTGGAAAATTGCCGTTGGTGACTTGTCGCGGTGCGCCGCCTTCAGCGTCCACTACGAAAACTTGCCGGTAGCCGGGCTTCAAATAACCTGCGCCGTTGAAACGATAGACCAAGCGATCGTAGGCGGTGGGAGGATCGGCCCACTTTGCGCCGGAGGGCGGCGAAGGAAGATCGGCGAGGTGCGGGCTTTTGCCGAGGACGAGGGCGGAGAAAGAGAGCATTTTTCCGTCGGGCGACCATGCGATGGAGTCGGGGGATTGATCAAGATTGGTGATGCGCGCGGTCTGGCCGGTGTCCATCCAGCGGATGTAGAGCTGCTGCTTGCCATCGACGTCGGAGAGGTAGGCAAGGCGCAGGCCGTCGGGTGACCAACGAGGAGAAACGTCACTGCGATTGCCGGTGGAGAGCGGGCGATGATCGGTGCCGTCAGTATTGATGATCCAGAGATTCGAATAGCGCTTGTCGGTCATGGGATCGGCGAAGCGGCGCACGTAGGCGATCTTCTTGCCATCGGGAGAAATTTGCGGATCGGTTGGCAGTTGCAGCTGAAACTCGTCCATGGCGGTGAGTCTGTGAGAAGCATCCTGTGCCCGTAGTGCGGGGCTTACAGCTAACGTCAGAGTCGCAGTCAGCAGAGCCGTAGCAATGCGCGGTGTAGGTGTCATGGGAAAGGGTTTCCTCGGGTGGCGAGTTAACAACGTGGACGGCGCCGTGTCAAGAAGGAGAGAGAGTCGAAATGGAGGCAGACGGGGGGTTGCGTTGACACTTTTGCGTGCGCTTCGCTAGACTAACTTGTGTAGCTGATCCGTTCGTTCCTGCTTGCACCGTTCCCCGGTAGCTCAATGGTAGAGCGTTCGGCTGTTAACCGAAATGTTGCTAGTTCGAATCTAGCCCGGGGAGCCACTTCTAAATTTTCTTCAACTAGTCCCTGACGATCTGTTGTCCTGATTTTCCGAAGCAGACAATTGACCGATAGCCTACAAGAGTCCGAGTCTCAACCAGTCTTCTTAAGTGTAAATCACTGCTCGGGCACGCCAGCGGCCGGCATGGCCTTCAACCTACCCAATTCATTAAGTACTTTTTGCCAAGATTCGGGGTGCTTCTTGGTTGCAAATGCCTTCTCCGGATCAGCGTAGTAAGCAAGAATGTCCCGGCGTAAGATATCGGAAACGGGGTTGCCGCTCGTCTTGTTCAGCAAGTTCGCGTAGGTTTCATCTGTCAGCTTATAGGCGGCTGGTAAGGTTATGCCGCCGGTGTCGAGGTTATCGTTGGGCAATCGGAGTCTGCCTTCCTCCTGGGCAAGGAGCAACACTCGATAGTGGTCCAGGGTTTCGTTGAAACTGTGCATATATATTTGCTCTACAGGCGGGGTGGGTGGATGAAACGCGAGGGCGCTGAACGGACCGATTTTGGGCACCAGGCGCACGATGAACGCCTTGAGGCGCGCGAAGAAACCAGGCTTTTCGTGTACATCACCCCACTCCTTGCGGTATCCAGAATTTGAAATATTGTAGGTGAATTTCGTCTTGGTCTCGCTGGGGTCGCTGTGCTGGATCTCATTTCTCTTGAGATGCCATGCTACTTTGGTCGTGCGTGGAATGATGGTTGAAACAGCGTGACGATAGCTACCGATCGCCGTATCCACTCGAAAAAAGACGCTCGATAGATCGATAGAGTATGTTCTTGCAAACGCTCTTTCCAGGACCGGCTTGGAGACCTCAAAGCCGATAAAGTCATGGTAGGCTTTCGGCGCGTAGTTTCCTTTAGCTACTTGGTCCACATCGAAACCAAATTCTACCTTCATGTGCGCGGATGGCTTTTCCTCATATGTCACCACGGGTCCATATTTCTTCTCTAGTTGGGGATTCATCATTGCCACCGCGCGGTTGGTTGCAAGCGGGTGACCGGAGTTGTCGGCAGCGTAGTGCGCCAGTGCACCCAGGGCAAAAGCGTATTCGTTCAGATCGCTGGATTCTTCGATCAAGGCGAGAACAAAATCACCACTGCGGACATAGTGCGTTAGATCGCTGAAGAATCGGTTGCCAAAAGGGTAGTAACCCATGTCCTGGATAATTGCGCCGCCGTAAGCATATGCGTGGGCCTGGAGCAGTTCCTCCGGAGTCGCGTTCGGGAAGCGCTTCAAGAGCAAAGGTTCGATGCTGTCCTTCCACGCCGCGTCAATAATAGCTTCATGCGTCAGGACAGAGTAGCCCCCACAACCGGGAGCGCAGCAAATCCCAAAGATAAGTCCGAGAATTGCAGGCACACAGAGTGAGAACGACGTGAATCGTCTCCGAGTCATCATTTTGACTGATGATAAGAGGGCTTACCCGCCACCTGGTTGACCTCTGCCTGACTAACGCCGCGACTTACCAGGAGTTGTCTAATCTCCGAGAGAGACGGATTAGAATCTGCTCACTACTGCTTTACCGCAACTAGGCTATCCGTCCCCTCAGACCGGAAGTGTCGCCTGCTCTGCGGTATAGGTCTTATTCTTTCTTCTTGGGCGGGTAATTCTTCAAAAGCTTGTCAACTGCTTTAGTAATGTTCTTTGATTGTTTTTCTGGTTTTGCCTTGGGGTCGATGGTTTTGCTTGCTACTCCTCGCCACACCAACTCCTTCTTGGCACTGTCATACATGTCGATTCCAAGTTGTCCAACATATATCGTGGACGTCGTCCCTGTGGTTGAAGACATGCCGCCACCATACCAGCCCCCGCCCCAGCCTGGTCCATAACCCCAGCCGGTGTTGTACGAGGTGAATTGCTTCTCTGTGCCGATTGCAGTTTGAATACTGAGGTGCAGGTCGGCCGTATCAGAATCGACCTTTTGTAAGCCCTTCGTCGCTAAGTTATTATCAATTGCTCCTTTAATTTGTTTCTCCGTCAGTTCGTTCGCGTGGTCAGCGCCCTTCAACTCAACCCACTTGTAAGTCTTGTATTTTGAAAAATCTTCACCTTGCGCGAAGTTATAACGAACATCTTGAGCCACAGTGGTTGTGACACTACCCAGCAATAGTACGGCGGCAAGAATCAGATACTTCCTCATTGACGTTTCTCCTCGCTGCGAACCGGGGGATGGCGATCCTAAGATTGCTTGCATTTGCATGCATTCCCTTAACTTTCTGCGGGAAATAGGTTAGCGCCATCGAAACCTGCAGTCGCGAGAGGATTGTGGCGGGCCTGTCCCCCCAACCGCAACTGTTTGAATTGACAGTCTCAGACCGGATGAGCGTAACCGCAGGATTGGTTGAAGAGAAGTTTCACTGCTAAGACTGACAGTTGTGACCGAAAGCGGGCCGGTCAATCATGCGCGTTGCCGGCAGAGACTAATTTGATCGCGCTCACAATCCTTTCATTCACCTTGAGACGCCGAAACAGGTGAAGTGCGCGTGGGAGCATGCCTTGCATGGCTCGACTGAGACTCAACCTTCTCGCAAGTACCCTATGGGTAGTGTTCTGTGGAAGCATGGCCTTCGGTCAGGATTCTCCGCCAGCGGCGTCTGATTCAAAGGCAATGCAGGTGAGCCAAGTCCTGAGTCAACCGGCGAGAGACGATGGGATTCATCTTATTCACCGCACTAACATTTGTGAAGTTGCGGCCGAGACCAGCGACAGTCTTTACACAAAAGGCCTGGGTTTTAACGATGCATCTCCACTTGTCACGATAGATTCGTTCCGATGCCCGACGCTAAATAAAACAAAAGTTTCAATACCCCGCCATTGGACCTCGTCGTGGCACAAGGATTTCTCTTCCGTGAGTTTTCCAGGGCTTATTAGCACTGACGTCGGGGCATCTCCATTTGACGATTCGTGGCGGACCGAGCCTTCGTGGCCAGACAATGACGAACCGCAATCGCAGACGGGACCGCAGCCATCGGGTGACGACGCGGCGGAACTGGCCAAGAAGCTGAATAATCCCGTGGCCTCGATGATAAGCGTTCCTTTTCAGAGCAATTTCGATTTTGGACTCGGACCCAAACAAGATGGGTTTCGCTATACGATGAATATTCAGCCGGTGATTCCTATCGCGCTGAGCTCAACCTGGAATCTCATCTCAAGAACAATCTTTCCTATCATTCATCAAAACGACGTCGTAGGAACGACTGAACAAACTGGAATTGGTGACATCGTTCAAAGTTTTTTCTTCTCCCCCAACAAGACCAAGCCGTTCATCTGGGGAGCCGGCCCGGCTTTCCTCATCCCGACGGCGTCAAGCGACTTTCTGGGATCGGGAAAGTTTGGCTTAGGGCCAACGCTTGTGGTGCTAAAGCAGCAAGGTCCGTGGACCTACGGATTCCTCTGGAACCATATCTGGTCAGTCGCCGGCCCATCGGACCGAGAACACGTGAGTTCCACTTTTATTCAACCGTTCATTTCCTACACGACGAAAACTGCATGGACCTTCTCGATAAATTCGGAATCGAGTTATGACTGGAATTCCGGGCACTGGTCGGTGCCGATCCACCCGGGGATTTCCAAGTTGGTGAGATTTGGCAAGCAACCGGTTAGCTTTGCGGCCGCTTTGCGTTGCTGGGCAACGAGTCCCAGTGGTGGACCGCAAGGCTGCGGATTTCGCTTGGCAGTGACTCTGCTATTCCCCAAAGGGTAGGAGAGCGAGCAAATGCCTCAGCAAAGATGTTTGATGACTTCGCACTAATACAAGAAAGGAACGCAAGATCATGCCAGGACAAGAAGGTCAGAAGCGGGCTATGGATCCGGTTTTGTCAGAACAGCAAGCTCACGACTTAGCAGCTGATGCCTACGTATACGGCTACCCTCTCGTGCTACTGGATGTGACACGGCAACTAGGCACGAATGTACCGAAGCCGGAAGAAAATGCTGCGCCCATGAATCAGCTTGGGCACAAGAGAAAGTTTCCCGACGACACCTTCACCACTGTTGTCAGCCCGAATGCCGATACGCTTTATTCCTTCGCGTTTCTCGATCTTTCGAAAGAGCCGATGGTCTTGAGCGTCCCGGAAATGGGCAAGCGCTATTACTTGATGGAGATGCTCGACGCGTGGACGAACGTTTTTTCCTGTCCGGGCACGCGCACGACTGGGAATGGCAAAGGCGAATTCGCTGTGACTGGGCCGCGCTGGGCAGGCCAGTTACCCAAGGGCGTCAAACAAATCAAATCTCCAACCAATACGGTGTGGCTGATCGGCCGTACCCAGACTAACGGCAAGGAAGATTACGAGGCGGTGCACGCCATTCAGGACAAATACAAACTGACTCCTTTGAGTGCCTTCGGCAAAGCTTACACGCCGCCTGACAGCGTTCCAGTTTCGCAGGGTGTTGATCTCAAGAAACCTCCCGTCGAACAAGTTGCGAAAATGGACGCCAGCACTTTTTTTAGCCGGCTCAATGCTCTCTTGCAAGACAATCCGCCGACCGCTGCAGACGCCGAAGCGGTAAACCGTTTCGCAGCCATTGGTGTTGTACCAGGCGGAACCTTTGATCTCAAGGCGTTGGATGCTGCCATCGTTAGGAGCTTGGAACGAGGTGCTCGCGAGGGTCTTTCAAGGATTATGGGAGAAGCTAAAAAACCGCAGGGGAAGATCGTCAACGGTTGGGAAGTGATGACCAACGTAGGGAGCTATGGAACCGATTACCTTTGGCGCGCCGTGATTGCACTTGTAGGCTTAGGGGCCAATCTTCCCGAGGATGCCATTTATCCTCGCGCCACGAGAGACATAGATGGAAAACCGTTGATGGGGACAAAGGGCTACGTCGTTGAGTTCGACAAGGGACAACTGCCGCCGGTGAACGCCTTTTGGTCCATCACCATGTACAACTCTGAGCAGTTTTTCGTAAAGAATCCGATCCAGCGCTTTGCCATTGGTGACCGGGATAAGTTGAAGATGAACGACGATGGTTCGCTGACTATATATGTTCAGAACGAATCGCCGGGTAAGGACAAGGAGTCGAACTGGCTTCCGGCGCCAACAGACAGCTTTAACCTATTCATGAGGCTCTACTGGCCCAAGGAGGAAATCGTTGAAGGCACCTGGAAAATGCCAACGGTGAAGCGAATCGCGTAAAGTGCGAGCTGAACAAGGGGTTCGCTGCTCGCGCAGAAGATACGGAATGAGGTCGCGTTATGGATAGCACATGGCAGCGCATCGTTGATAATTTGATCGGCCGAGTTAGTGGACCGATGCACTTTCGCTTGTACCTGCAACCGGCGATGGCTCTGCTGCAGGGAATCCGGGATGGAGTAAAAGACTATCGTGAGGGCCGGCCACCCTATTTTTGGTCTATCTTCACGAATCGGGGCCATCGAGAAGAACTGCTCAAGAGTGGAGTGAAGTCCGTTGCCAGGGTATTGGCTTTTGCCGTCGTCATGGACGCTATCTATCAATACATAGAGCTCCGGACGTTCTACCCGGGAGAAGCCGTGATTGTTGCTTTCATTCTCGGTTTCATTCCGTATCTCTTCATCCGTGGCCCGGTAAATCGCCTGTTGAAATGGTGGAATTCTCGCCAGCCGCGAGGGCGGCAGGGTGAATACAAAGTTTCCAGATGAACGAAACCTGAGGTGGGACCACGAGGAAACTTCCAGCCGAGAGTACTAGGGTTTGCGGAAGAGCCTCGTTCAATCATTCGCGTGCTTACTCTGGCGGGAGGTTTCGTGAGCTGGCTCGGTAGGCAAGTTCCCCGCTTGGTCGTTCGGCGGTTTCATAGAAACGTAGTTCACTCGCGCGGGGATCGCCATGCGGGCGTTTCTCGATTCGAGGATCTCCAAGACTCGACAGAGAACATCCTCACGAATCGCAGAAAACTCCATGGCATCGGCCCCGCGGACGTACGCGAACAATTCGACCTCATAACCCAAAGAGCTTAGTCCTGAAAGATGAAATCTCGCGGATTCGTGTTCGACGCGCTCATGAGACTTCAACATTTCGCGCACATTGGTGACTGCGTCTCCAAGCTCCGCGAGCGTGCTTTCATAGCTGATCGTCAAAGTAGCGGCAATGAGGAATTTGGTGCGTCGCGAGAGATTTTCGATACTGTTTTGCGACAGCATGCCATTGGGGAAGGATATTTCCGTTCCGTCGCGAGTTGACATGGTGATTGATCGCAAGCCGATATCGCGGATGGTAACTTGACGATCTGAAATCACACAGTCGTCTCCTACCGCGAAGACCCTATCCATCACCAGGGTGATGCCCCCGAACAGGTTTTCGAGAGTTTTCTGTGCGGCGAGGGCCAATGCGATTCCGCCAATTCCCACGCCAGCAAGGATGGCCCCAGTGTTAATTCCGACGAGCGCCAAAACAAGAAGACCTGCAAAAGTGAAGAGAGAGACTCTCAGTAACTGGTGTACCAGCTGAAAGAATGAACGGAGGTTTCTATCACTTGACCGAAGGTTGCGGCTTGCGTACACCCTGTCTAGAATTCGGAATCCAAGCCATGCCGCACAAAGAACAAGTAATACTGCCAAACCGCGGAAGTAATATACGCGATAGTAAATTGGCATTCCAATGAGTATGACGAGGACGGCGTGGAACAGGATCGCCAACATCGCTTGAATCGGTCTATGAGGAGAGTGCGCCGCGAAGCGGCTTCCTTCTATCTCGTAAGGTTTTCGGTTCCAGTGGAGCCATCGCGGGAGATGGCCCACGGTCCAACCAAGCAGTAGCGCGAGCGGAATGCTGAGCAGAAAAGCGAGCCAGCGTCCCAACGAAATTCCAAGAAACGAGGTTTCCGCGAACGCATCTGGGAGATACCTGTCGAGTACGGGCGAGCCAGCAGACTTATATAAGCTTGGAATTTGGTCCAAAGTTTGTGAAGAAATCAACCAGACTGGCCCGTTGTCACCCTGAGGCACTCTTATGAGAAGAATCTTGGCTTCTTGGTCGTTCACTACAAACTTGCCAACCACCTCGATATTGACATCGGGAGAGTCGTCTATGAAGCCCTCGGGGGTATCGCTCATCAAGCTGACGGATGAATGAAGACTTGTATTCATCAAGGTGAGAAGTTCTCGAGCGAGTTGCTCACCCTCCTTCTTTTGGTTCGCGGTGGAAAGTTGGAGAAACTTGGCCGCGGACTTGAAGTCGCCCCGGTGGGCGTATTTCACAAAATTCAGAACGGTCGAGCGCGGCGTTTCCCTTCCAAAAGGATCTTTCCTCAGAGATGCAGCGGAATGGCCTGAAGCATCCCCCTGCGGGGGCATCGCCAGCAATTGGGGAGGGGGAGCGAAGAACCACAGAGCGACCAGCAATACTCGAAAGAGGCGGATGGAAAAGGGTCTGTGCATCTTCATTACCACAGCAGCCAGGAGCTGAGAACCCCCACGGGTCAGCGCCCACTCATTCATTCAATCGAGCTCGAGGCAGCGTTGAAGGGTTGGGTAAAAAAGAAAGCAAACGACATGAAGCCTAGCCAATTCCGAGGTCCCTCAGCACTGGCATTTGTAACAGGCATCTGAACCGTCATTTTCAGAATGACCAACCGATATTCGTGCTTATGCCTAGTTCATTTCTTTTGGCTATCACCGGGGGGCGGCTATCAAAGTTATCCCAAAACCCAAATGTTAAGTGGAAGTTGTTCGTGAGCTTGATGGTGATCGAGTTGTTTGTCGTCAGCCGAACTCGTCCTGAATCAGTTAGTCCAGGGAACAGGTACACCTGAGACTGGAAAGTTCCCACATTGAACTTAAAGGAGTCGTATTGCAGGCCGATCAAAGCTTCGACGTTGTTGTCTGATGGTTGTGTCGAACCGGTGGTGAAATGCTCGTTGATGTACACCGCTCCTGCTACCCAGCCGAGATTAGTGTCGGCCGTGCGAATTAGATAGCGGCCGTAGCCTCCGCCAGCTGTCGAGCGAAGGTCAAGGTCTTGCTGACTGCTATGCAGAAAATCCGAAAGACAGGCGAGGAATGAGTTTCGATTCAAGAATCGCTCGCCTCCAAACTGGCCTTCGATCTTGTTAGTCTTGGAACCTCCCGATTGGCCGCCAAAAGAGCTATCAAATGCAGCGGTGGCGGACCATTTTTCTTTTGTGTATGTCGCATTGGCGTCGGTCGAGAACGAAGATTGGCTGTTGCCACTCGTAAAGCTGTATCCGCCGTCGACGCTACCTTTCAGTTGGCGCCAGAAGGATGGTTTATCCGAGTCGATACTAGCTATTTCCGTGGAGGAGTAGCGGTGCTCGCCATTGGGTTCTCGAATGACGAAGTTCTTGTCTCCCTCGCCCGGTGCAGCTTTTTCGATTTTTCCCGTGATGCGCGTTCCACTCACCAAAGTAACTTGGTAGTTTGCAGTGCTCTCGATTCTTTCCACCTGGCTCCAGTCCACTCCAACTGAACCAGAAACGTACACCGTTTCGATGTAGAGAAGGCCGTTTTGCAACCTCTTTACGTCGCCTGTTAGGCGGTCACCGTTTTTCATGACAACGGTGTCCTTGCGCGTGACGGTCCCACTCGTTGGCATCGAGTTGCACAGAATCAGGGCTAGGAGGGCTCCCGTTCGAATGCAATTTCCGGCAGTCATGTAAGAGGAAACCATGGCGCTCCTTCGACAGCCTCGTATCATCTGGCAGGGGGGAATGACGATAAATAGAGATAGTTATCGGCATGGGTTTGGAATTTTCTACGATTTTGGTTTAAGGCCGGATTGGCTGACCTTTGTGTCTTTACCCTACCCAATCATCTCGTGCGCCTTTCCGCATAGAGGCCAACGAGTTGCTGCAAGAGCCCACCCGTGAGAAGGCACCAACTTGCCGAGAACATGCCTCGCCAGGAAGTTACATGCTCGTTCGTCCCTATCCCCCTGTCAGAAGTACCAGTGTGAGCTCTCGGTATCTCTGAATACGATGCCCTAGAATGATCGAGCCTTGCCGGCTCGCTCGAAGCGCAGGGGAGCCTAGGGTGAGGATCACGAACTGCATGCTCTTCGGAGCACTGTTTTTCCTGCTGAACCTGGCGTTCCTCGCACGGGCAGCACCGCAAAATGACGGAACACGGAGAAGCGCGGATCCGAACCCACAGGAGGCAGCGCAATCAACGGATAACAAAACGCAGTCTGGGCAGCCGTCGCCGGCCGACCAAAGCGGAACACAGCCGACAAAAAAAAAGAAAACCGCCAAACGTGGATCTTTTGTGATTGCACCTATTCCGATTTCAAGCCCCGCTATAGGGTCGGGACTTGAGCCAGTCGTCGGTTATATATTTCCTCTTAGTGTGAATGACAAAGTTTCTCCTCCTTCCGCTGTTGGAGCGGGCGGCATACTCACCGACAATGGCACCCGGGCGTTTGCAGTGGGGGGAGAGCTCTACCTAAAGCAGGACAAGTACCGGATTAGGGCGGGCTTTCTATATGGCAATATAAACTACGACTTGTATGGGATTGGAACTTCCGCAGGCAATGCGGGACTCAAGTTGCCGCTGAATCAGACCGGTGGATTGTTTTTCGGTGAATTCCTGCGCAGGCTTGCGTGGAAGTTTTACCTAGGGCCGCGCTTTGCCACGGGGCACTCACTGGTTACGATAAGACCAAACGACGGCAGCTCCGTAACGCCTCCTCCTGATGTCGGAACCCATACCACACTGACCGCTATTGGCGCGCACCTAGAGAGGGATACGCGGCCCAACCAATTTTATCCGACCTCTGGAACTGTGTTCGACTTCACTTCCGATTTCTTTTCGCAAGCGCTGGGGAGCAAGTATTCCTTCCAGTCTTATAAAATTACCTTTAACAAGTACAAGAGTCTGGGCGAAAAGCAAACCTTTGCGTACAACGCCTACTTCTGCGCCGTTGGCGGCCAGCCTCCCTTCTATGGGAACTGCATCTATGGAACGAACAATGAACTGCGCGGATATACAGCAGGTCGTTACCTCGATCGCTATATGGTGGCGACGCAGATCGAATACCGTTTGGTGTTGCCAAAGAGATTTGGATTAGTGGCTTTTGGAGGTATTGGCGAGGTGGCTCCTGGCGGAGGACAACTCTTCAGGTCGAATCAGTTCCTGCCAGCCGGAGGCGGGGGAGTGCGGTTCATGCTGAGCAAGCAATACCACGTGAATCTTCGTGCAGACATTGGCCAGGGAAAAGATGGGCATACATTTAGCATGGGAATCGGAGAAGCGTTTTAGAATCCAAACGTTCCTACCTTACGGTCGGTAATAACAGTCCCGAATTATCGGAGTTCCCTGATGATCCAAGAGAGAGACGAATTCAAAAATCCGCTCAGTCATTCCTGGAGACCTGTAAGACTTACCAGTTGTTGGATTGGGCTGTGTGAGCGCAAATAGTCTGCCGTTCAAGTCCAAATAAAACCTCAGGTATCCTGCCACGTAGAAGGAGATCGCATGGCCAACGCGCAGAAAAAACCGAACATCCTCGTCATCTGGGGCGACGATATCGGCATCAACAACCTTAGTTGTTACAGCCACGGAGTGATGGGCTACAGAACGCCCAACATTGATCGCCTCGCCAAGGAAGGCATGATGTTCACGGACTCTTACGGCGAACAATCCTGCACGGCGGGCCGCGCATCCTTTATTACTGGCCAGAGCGGCTATCGTACTGGCCTTACGAAGGTGGGCCTCCCCGGTGCTCCGGTGGGGCTGCAAGCTGAAGACGCGACCATTGCCGAGTTACTCAAACCCGTCGGTTATGCGACCGGACAGTTCGGCAAGAACCATCTGGGCGACCAGAACAAATTTCTGCCGACTGTCCACGGCTTCGACGAGTTCTTCGGCAATCTCTATCACCTCAACGCCGAAGAGGATCCAGAAGACCCGGATTATCCAAAGGATCCCAAGTTCAAGGCGCAGTTCGGACCACGGGGGGTGCTGCACTGCTTTGCGACTGACAAGGATGACACGACCGAGCAGCTGCGCTGGGGCAGGGTGGGCAAGCAGAAAATCAAGGATACCGGGCCGCTGACTCGGAAACGAATGGAGACCTGCGACGACGAATTCGCTGCAGCTGCCGTCGACTTCATCACCCGGCAACACAAGGCTGGCACACCCTTTTTCTGTTGGGTCAACTTCACCCACATGCATCTCCGGACTCACACCAAGCCGGAGAGTCTTGGACAGGCTGGCGAGGGGCAGTCACCTTACCACGACACTATGATTGACCACGACAAGAACGTGGGCCAGTTACTGGACCTCGTTGACAAGCTGGGCATCGCAGAAGATACCCTCGTCCTTTACAGCACTGATAACGGGCCGCACATGAACAGTTGGCCCGACGGTGGGATGACCCCGTTCCGGAGCGAGAAAGACACAAACTGGGAAGGTGCCTTCCGAGTTCCTGAGCTGGCACGTTGGCCCGGCAAGATTCCGGCCGGGGTAGTTTCCAACGAGATCATCCAGCACCATGACTGGCTGCCAACATTCCTGGCTATGGCGGGCGAGCCAGACATCGTTGAGAAACTCAAGAAAGGTCACAAGGCTGGCGACAAGACATTCAAGGTACATATTGACGGCTACAACCTTTTGCCATATCTCACCGGCAAAGAGAAGAAGAGTCCACGCGAGGGTCTCGTCTATTTCGACGACGACGGCAATCTGGTTGCCCTTCGCTTCAAAAACTGGAAGGCTGTCTTCATGGAGCAGCGCTGCCAAGGTACGCTGATGATCTGGGGGGAGCCCTTTACCGTGCTGCGGATCCCTAAGCTCTTCAACCTGCGCACCGATCCCTTCGAACGTGCCGACATCACCTCGAACACGTACTGGGACTGGTATATGTCCAAGGGCTACATGATCATGGCGGCGCAGGCTCTGGTCGCTCCGTTCCTGGCGACGTTCCAGGAATTCCCACCGCGTCAAAAGGCAGCATCGTTCACGCTTTCTGATGCATTGGACAAAATGGCTGCTGCCGCCACTGGCGGTAAAGCCGCCAAGGCTGCCAGAGCTCACGCTTAAAGTGAGGTTAGATTCTCCATCTACGCTCTCACCCGAACCTGCTTTTGCGGAAGAGCGCTAATTGCACCGCGGGCTGATTTCGACCGGCTACGGAAGCGAGCCGGAGGAAGGCCGAACTCACGTTTGAACGCGCGGTTGAAGGAAGGTTCGGATTCATACCCAACCTCAGTAGCAATCTGCAGAACGCTGTTGCTTGTGGACTTAAGCATTTGCGCGCCGAGTTGAAGGCGCCAGCGGGTTAGGTAAGCCATGGGAGTCTCGGAAAGATAACGCCGGAATCGTTCGGCAAGAACAGAACGCGAGATGCCAACCTCGGCCGCCAGTGAAGCGATTGTCCATGGGTGCGCTGGACGGCGATGCAAATGAGCGAGCGCTTTGCCGACTTCCGAGTCACGGACACCGGCCAGCCATCCGGTTTGGTCTTCCGGAAGTTGCGCAATGTAGCGTCGAAGCGTCTCGACAAACAGGAGTTCAGAGAGTCTGGCGAGGACAGCTTCACCGCCTGGTTTTGATGAGTTCACATCACCCACCGAGTAACGGATGGAATTCTCCAACCACTGGCCGGCGGCGTCATTGCGAATGTGAACTTTCAACACAGGAGGCAGCCCGCCAAGGAAGACCTGGCAGAGTTGTAAATCGCATGCCATGTAGCCACAAATAAAATTAGTGGACTCGCCGCCGCCTCCCATTCGCGAAACTTTGAGTCCATTTGCCATTATTCTTTGCAACTCCTGGCCATGGTCCACCACTTTGACCGGCCTGCCATTTCCCAGGAGATGTGGATCGCCATGCGGGAAAATCACGATGTCGCCGGCGGTAATTTCCAGTCTCCGCTCGTCTCCTTCGACGTTCGCGTAGCCGTGGCCTTCCGTCAGCAGATGAAAAATGATCACGTGCCCAGAGTGGGGCGCAAGATAGGGAGTTACTTCGCGCGAGCCAGGCGTGCGAACACACCACGGAGCGGAAAACTCGGCATTGAAGAACAATGCTCCGTCAAGCTTCACCGCCCTCAGGACTTCGGACAGCACATCCATTTCGTCTCCAAACCGCCAGTGCGCGTCTTGGCAAACCGCGCCGGACGCTGGAGCAAGTAAAGCACACCGTAGTTCGTCCCTGTCAAGAGACCGAGACGCCCGGCTAATTATTCCAGCTAGTTTCTCCCTATAGTGCGATGCATGGATGGTGCGGAGAATTCGACCGTATTGCCATCGCGAAGAGAAATTAGAGTAGGGAGACAAAACTATGAACTGCACTGCAATCTCACCCGATTTCGTGAGCCTGAAGGCTCGCCTCAAGAAGACCTGGACGGCGGGAGACTATGATCGCTTTTCACGCTACATGGAAAGCGGCGCGCGTGATTTCTACGAACGATTGGACGTCGCTCCCGGAAGTCAATTGCTGGATGTTGCCTGCGGCTCCGGCAGTCTTGCTCTGATTGCCGCGCGTGACGGTGTGAAAGTTACCGGAGTGGACATCGCCGGCAATCTAATCGAACGGGCGCGGGAACGCGCGCGAGCAGAAAGTCTGCCGGCCACCTTCGAGGAAGCCGATGCGGAGGCATTGCCTTTCGAAGACGCCAGCTTCGAAGTTGTAGTCAGCCTGATCGGCGCCATGTTCGCGCCGCGCCCGGACTACGTGGCGCAGGAACTCCTGCGCGTTTGCAGCCCGGGGGGCACCATCGCCATGGCGAACTGGACTCCACAGGGCTTCGTCGGGCAGATGTTCAAAGCCATATCGAAATTCATCGCGCCCTCTGGAATGCCCTCGCCACTTCTATGGGGTGACGAAGCGACGGTTCGCGAACGACTCGGAGCGGGGCTGTCGGATTTGAGCCTTGTCCGTCGCAGCTACACCTTTAGCTATCCGTTCCCTCCCGCGGAAGTCGTGGAATTTTTTCAGCTCAACTACGGACCAACCAATCAGGCGTTTGCTTCACTTGACGCGGACGGCCGCGAGCGCCTTCGTCATGAGCTCGAGAGCTTGTGGGTTTCTCACAATCGAGCCGCGGCGGGCTGTACCACGGTTTTTGCAGAGTATTTGGAAGTGATTGGTACGCGGGCTTGACCCGGAAAGGCATCGTATGGCGACTCATATCCAGCAACGCTCCATCATTCTGGCAGCGGGCAACAAACCCAAGTGCATTGCCGAGTACGTTGGCCGGCTAAATTCCGGCACAGACGGCGTCAGTATCGCGCATATGAACAGCCCAGCAGGCTGGAATGAAGCGGGACAGCGTCCCGAGTTCGATGAGTACACCGTGGTGTTGCGCGGTACTCTTCGCGTGGAGACGGAAGCAGAAACGATTCGCGTAAGGGAGGGCCAAGCAGTTGTGGCCCACCGCGGGGAATGGGTTCGCTACAGCACCCCTGAAACCGATGGGGCCGAGTATGTTGCCGTATGCGTGCCGGCCTTTTCTCCGGAACTTGTGCCGCGTGACGAATAAAATATCGAAATTCATTCTGCAGCTGTGAGTGCGCTGGCGCAGGCGAAGCAGCGAATCGCCGGTCAGCTAAAATTCAAATTGAAAAGGAGATGAAATATGTCGTCAGAAACTACTGGAGCTCAAAAAGTCAGAGGCTCCGTGAATCGTCGCGCGAAATTGTTGGCGGATCGCATCGAGCAAGGCGCTGCCGGACTGGCTGCCTTTGCTGAAGGGCTCTCGGAAGCGGAATGGCACACACCGGTGTCGCGTACGGACGGTCGTCCGGTCGGCGTCATCGTGCACCATGTCGCCAGCATGTACCCCATCGAGGTTGATGTCGCGCGAGCCGTCGCCGGCGGTAAGACCGTTTCAGACGTCACCTGGGAAGTTGTCGCTGAATTGAACGCCAAGAATGCCCGCGAGCATGCCGAAGTAACGAAGGCCGATGCGCTCGAACTCCTGCGCCGGAACAGCCGTGAGGCTGCCGCCGCGGTACGCGAGTTCACGGATGAAGAATTGGATCGCGCAGCACCCTTTTCGCTGAGCTTCGGCGCGCCCGTCACTGCGCAATTCGTTATTGAGGACCATGCGCTGCGGCACAGCTGGCACCACTTGGCGCGCATCCGCACAGCCTTGGGTCGATGAATTCGCCTCAAAGGGTGACATAAATCATGCGCACTCCGAGATTGATGGCCGTGCTCGCGCACCCCGATGACGAATCCCTAGGGGTGGGTGGCACGCTTGCGAAATACGCATCCGAAGGAGTAGACGTCTTTCTGCTGACCGCCACGCGTGGCGATAGTGGCCGCTTCCGTGGCTATAGTCGGGACGATCATCAGCACCCCGGCCCATTGGCACTGGCGAACATCCGTGAGGCTGAGTTGCGCGCCGCTGCCTCAGCTCTGGGTGTGTGCGAAGTCTCCATCCTCGACTACCACGATCAGTATCTCGACCGTGCGAGTCCGCATGAGGCTGTCTCCACCATTGTCGGACACATAAGGCGGATCCGACCCGACGTCGTCGTGACGTTCGGTCCCGATGGTGCTTATGGCCATCCCGATCATATTGCGATCTCCCAATTCACTACGGCGGCCATCGTCGCCGCCGCTGACCACACGTTTCCATGCCATGGGATCGCAGCCGTGAAACCACATGCGGTGTCGAAGCTTTACTATATGGCCTGGCCGGAATCAACTTGGAAAGCGTACCAGTCAGCTTTCCGGAAATTGGTCTCGACAGTCGACGGCATTGAACGGCAGGCTGTGCCATGGCCAGACTGGGCGATCACCACGGTGATTGATACGCGGAGCTTCTGGTCGACAGTGTGGCGTGCGATCTGCTGCCATGAATCACAGGTGACCGCCTACGAGCGGTTGAAAGACTTGTCGCCGGATGATCACGAGGCGTTGTGGGGGCGGCAGTCGTTCTATCGGGTATTCAGCACCGTGACCGGCGGACGAGCCCGGGAAACGGATCTCCTGGAAGGAATACGCATGTGACGAAAGAACTGGCAACAAAGGAGTCATTCGTGGATGGCGATTCCGCCCGGCATGCGCCCCTCGCGATGGAAGCTGCGACGTTTCGTAAGCTGGGACACCGACTCGTAGATCAGGTAGCGGGGTTTCTCGAATCATTGCCGCTTGGTCCTGTGACACGTGATGAGTCCCCTTCGACGGTACGCGACGCACTCGACCTCACAGGTCCACTTCCGGAATTAGGGACGGATCCGGAGGCGCTACTTGAACGGACGGCGCAATTTCTGTTCGCTCATTCACTCTTCAATGGACATCCACGTTTCTTCGGATACATCACCGCGCCGCCGACGCCGATCGGGATTCTCGGGGACTTTCTCGCCGCAGCGGTGAACCAGAACGTCGGTGCATGGACACTCTCGCCAGCTGCCACCGAGATCGAGTCTCAGTCCGTGAGGTGGATTGCGGAGCTCATTGGCTACCCCGTCAATTGCGGCGGGCTGCTCGTCAGCGGCGGCAATATGGCGAACTTCGTCTGCTTCCTGGCTGCGCGCACAGCCAAGGCGAGCTGGAATGTTCGCGAGCACGGCGTTTCTGGAGATTCGGGACGCCGGCTTCGTGTGTACTGCTCGGCCGAAACGCACACCTGGATTCAGAAGGCCGCAGACCTAAGCGGTCTCGGTACCGCATCGATCCGGTGGATCGCCACCGATGCGAAATTACGGATGGACGTCGCCGCGTTACGGCGTCAAATCGAAGCGGATACCGCCGCAGGAGATGTGCCATTCCTGGTCGTTGGAACCGCGGGATCGGTCAGCACAGGTGCGGTCGATCCTCTGCCGGAAATAAGCACGCTTTGCAAGGAGTACGGTCTGTGGTTCCACGTTGATGGAGCCTATGGTGGTTTTGCTGCTGCCGTTCCCCAGGCGCACGATGATTTACGGGGCCTGACCCTGGCCGATTCGGTAGCTGTTGATCCGCACAAATGGCTGTATGCGCCGCTTGAGGCTGGATGCGCGCTGGTACGCGATCCGGAGATGCTGCGCGCGGCGTTCGCGTATCACCCTCCCTACTACCATTTCGAGGAGCGGGTGACGAACTATGTCGATTATGGTCCCCAGAACTCCCGAGGCTTCCGTGCTCTGAAAGTCTGGCTTGCCCTGAAGCATGTAGGAGCCGCAGGGTATCGCAAAATGATTGAAGAGGATATTCGCCTGTCTCAAGCCATGGCTCAGGCGGTCAGCCGCCATGCTGAACTGCAGCTCATGACCCAGGAATTGAGCATAACAACCTTCCGCTACGTGCCGCGCAATCTTCGAACGAAACTAACAGAACCACAGGTTGAATTTCATCTCGACGCGCTCAACCGTGAGTTGGTCGATCGGCTGCAGCGCGGAGGTGAAACATTCGTCTCCAACGCTGTAGTTGACGGCCACTACGTGCTCCGCGCCTGCATTGTCAACTTTCATACCACTCAAACGGATGTCGAAGCAGTGCCGAACATCGTCGCGCGAATCGGACGCGAGGTGGAGGCTGAGCTGCACCTTGCGAATTCACAGCCCGAATAGGCTGAAGGTCAGCGCGGGCGGCGCGAACGCAAATTCTTGCTGCCTGTCACCGTCGCGCTTCTATGGCAGAATGCCGTTGTGCTCCGAAAGCTGACCGAGCGTAAGGAATGGAAGTTCTTCGGCGTCTTGCCGAAGGCCGATCCTGGCCTCGCCGTTCTTTGGTGGGTGGTGCTGCTGTTGAGAGGCATTCTGCCTGCCGCGTTTGCGATTGCGATGGGCCTACTCGTCGGAGCTGTGCAACGCGGTGGCGCTCTCACCGGACCGCTCGCGTTTGTCGGCGCGATCTTTGTGCTGCTTCAAGTGCTCAGCCCGATTCATCAGGCGGTCAGCGCGAACCTCGGTGACCGCACGGCAGCATGGCTTTACGACCGGCTCACCGAGGCTTGCGTACGCCCGCCGGGCATGGGGCACCTCGAGGATCCCGCGCTTACCAGCGACCTCACCGTGGCGCGTGATTTTGACCTCGGGATGACCGGCCCTCCGCTGTCTTTCTCCATGGATTTCATTGCGAGTGGGATGGTCGAGATGATCGGCGGTGTCGCGTCCGCCGTAGTTCTCGCTCGATACGCATGGTGGGCCCCGATTGTGCTTGGGGGCGCGTGGCTGGCGACTCACTGGCTTTTACGCGAAAGCGCGATCTGGCACGATCGCAACACCGAAGAAGTGCGCGCCGCGCAGCGCGATGCCGACTACGCCTACCGCATGGCAGTGGACCCGCCCGCAAGCAAGGAGCTGCGCCTGTTCGGCCTCTCCGGCTGGACGATCGAGCGATTCGTCGCCAGGCGCACGCGTTTGCACGAGCTGCAGTACGCAGCCACGCGCTTGCGTGAGCGCCCCGTCATCTGGAGCGTGCTTCTGGTCGTCTCTGCAAACGTACTGGTGTTTTGGTTGCTGGCGAGTGCTGCTGCCGCTGGCCGCATCAGTCTCGGCGAAGTTGTCGTCTACGTGCAGAGCGCGGTCGGCGTTTCTATGATCGCGTTCGGAGGATTCAGTTGGGCGCTCGACGGAGCAGCTGCTCCCGTCGAGGCGGTGCTGCGGCTGGAGCCGGCGATGCGTCCTACCGGCGCGCTGCGCTCCGGGGATCGACGCGCGGAGAGGACACCTGCGCGCGAGATTCGTCTTCGCGATGTTACGTTCGCGTACTCTGCGGGCACGACGAAAACTCATAGCGCAGGCGCGCCGGTACTCGAGCACTTCGATCTAACAATTCCCGCTGGCTCCTCGCTGGCCATCGTTGGACAGAACGGCGCCGGCAAGACAACGATCGCGAAGCTGCTGTGCCGGCTATACGATCCGCAATCCGGTGCGATCGAGATCGATGGCATTGATATTCGCGAGTTCGATCTCGCGTCGTGGCGCTCGCGCGTTGCGGCTGTATTTCAGGACTTCATGCGACTCGAGTTGCCGTTGCGTGACAACGTGGCGCCTGCCGGCGCGCCGGACGACATCGTGCGCGCAGCCCTCGAGTCCGCAGGAGCGACGAATCTGGCCACACTGGACACAGTGCTTGCGCGCGGGTACGAAGGCGGCACCGATTTGTCGGGCGGTCAATGGCAGCGCATCGCGCTCGCTCGTGCGCTGGCCGCCGTGAAGTTCGGCGCCGGTGTCGTGCTGCTCGACGAACCAACCGCGCAGCTCGACGTGCGCGGGGAAGCGGAAATCTTCGATCGTTTGCTCGCGGCGACTCGGCATTGCACAACCATTCTGATTTCGCACCGCTTCTCCACGGTTCGCCACGCGGATCGAATTTGCGTACTCGAGCACGGCCGGGTCATCGAGCTCGGTACACACGATGAACTGATGGCGCTCGGCGGACGCTATCGAACGATGTTCGATCTGCAAGCACAGCGTTTCAACATTCCAGAAGACGGGGAGGGCACGACGTATGACGTCCTCTCCTAAGCGCGACGGCGCGATTGCGCCGCTGCCTCCCGCACTGTCGTCCATGTGGCGATTGTGCAAACTAGGCTATCGCCACGAGCCGCGCTTGATGGTCGTGGCGTTTGTGCTATCGCAAATTTCGGCGCTGCCGGATGCGCTGCTCGCCTTGTGGCTGATGCTGCTCGGCAAAGGCCTCCTCGAGCACAGACCGAGGATGATGCAAGGCGCAGCGATTGGCCTCGCCGTGTCGGCCGCCGCGACGTGGTTTCTCCGCACCGTGGGCGCGCGCGTACAGCGGCGCTTCCGAGACAGGGTGACGATCGCATTGGAATCGCACGTCGCGCAACTGCAAGCATCGGTCGCGACGATCGCGCACCAGGAACGCCCGGAATACCTCGATCGGCTGTCCATGCTCCGCAATCAGGTGTTCGTGCTCGATCACATGTATATGTCGCTGTTTTCCACGCTCGGGTGGATTCTGCGGCTGGGCGTGACGATGGCGTTGCTGGCGTCCATTCATCCGGCGCTAATGTTGCTCGCGGTGTTCGCGATCCCGACAGTGTTGACGTCAACGTGGCGGCCCGCGATTGAGAGATCCGCGCAGGAGCGTGGTGCACAAAGTAGTCGCCTGGCGCGCCACCTGTTTACGCTGGCGACGACCGCGCCGCCAGGGAAGGAAGTGCGCGTCACCGGGATTGGAGAGCGCCTCGTCACGGATCGTCGAGAGGCTTGGGAGCATTGGTACGGACCGGTGGCGAGCTCACGGTGGGGCTCGGCGATGTGGCATTCGATAGCGTGGGCGATTTTTGGATTCGCGTATGTCGGCGCGGTCGTGTTCGTGTCATCCAGCCTGCGTGCGCCGGCCAGTCAGGTGCTGCTGGTTCTCGCGGCAGGTGCGCGGCTGTCGGCCTATATCGGTGCGACGGTGGGTGAGATTGGATTCCTGCGCGGATTTTGGATGGATGGGTCGCGGCGGCTCGCTTGGCTAGAGGATTACGCTGCCTCGGTTGCGGCGTCGGGTGATCAGTCGGTTCCCACTATTTTGCGGCACGGCATTCGATTCGAACATGTGTCGTTCACATATCCCGGCACGACACGTGTGGTGCTGGACGATGTGTCGGTGACGCTGCCGGCAGGCGCGGTCGTCGCCATCGTAGGCGAAAACGGCGCGGGCAAGACGACGCTCGTCAAGCTGCTCGCGAAGATGTACGAGCCATCCTCAGGTTCGATCCTCTTGGATGACACACCGTTGGCGCGCGTGCCGGCGGGCGAGTGGCGTGAGCGACTCGCAGGCGCGTTCCAGGATTTTTTCCGCTTTGAATTTCGCGCGAGGCATTCCGTTGGTTTGGGCGACGTCCCTCGAATGGATGAAGAACCAGCCGTAGTCGCAGCTGTCGAGCGCGCAGGAGCCGGCGATGTCGTCGCGCGTCTGACGTTAGGGCTCGATACGCAGCTCGGACCGACGTGGCCGAGCGGAGTCGAGCTCTCATTCGGCCAGTGGCAGAAGCTCGCTTTGGCGCGTGGTTTCATGCGCGATCAGCCGTTGCTGCTCGTTCTCGATGAACCGACAGCTGCGCTAGATGCGGAGACGGAACACGCACTGTTCGAACACTATGCCGCGGCGGCGCGCGGCAGCGGAGACAGTGGCCGCATCACGATCCTCGTTTCCCACCGATTCTCGACGGTGCGCATGGCCGATCTGATCGTCGTGCTCGATGGATCGCGACTCGTAGAGGTTGGCACGCACGAAGAGCTGATGGCTAAGCGAGGTCAATACTCGGAGCTGTACAGTATTCAAGCCGCCGCGTACCGCTGATTACGTAGTAGGTGATTGCGGGTCGTCTGATGCTAGGATTTTCTAACGTCTCAGGCGCGAATCATCTCACGCGTGCAGCGAGCACACTGGCGACTGTTGCGGCAGGGTGTAATGGTTCGTTTCGGAAGTCATCAGGGTTCGCGCTACTTCCGCTGCATCGAGCGGTTTGGAAAAGAAGTAGCCTTGCGCGAACTCACAGCCCAGCGACTTTAGCAGGCGCACCTGTTCGGCGGTCTCCACGCCTTCCGCTACAACCTGCATGTTCAGGTTGCTTGCGAGATTTAAAATGGTCTTCACGATCTCCTGGCTCTCCGTGTTATTCAGCATGTCCGACACGAAAGAACGGTCGATTTTAAGAATATCCAGGGCAAAGCGGCGCAAGTAGCTCAATGACGAGTATCCGGTGCCGAAATCATCGATGCACAAGCGCACGCCCAATTTCTTGAGTTCGCCGAGAATTCGAGTGGTGCGTTCCTCATCGCGCATGGTGATAGTTTCGGTGAGCTCCAGTTTCAAGCAACTAGGCGCAAGGCCGGATTCGCGCAGGATTCTAGCGACTTGGCTCACGAGATCGGGCTGAGCAAACTGCCTGGCGGAAATGTTTACGGCCACGGTGAACTTGGGGTTGCATGGGAATTGTGCGTTCCAGGCGCACATCCGGCGGCAAGCCTCGAGCAAGACCCAATTCCCAATCCAAAGAATTAGACCAGTATCCTCGGCGACGGAAATGAAGCCGCCGGGCATCACCAGTCCCATCTCCGGCCGCTGCCAGCGCACCAGAGCTTCGAAGCCGGTGATATGGTTATCGGCCAGGGAAACGATAGGCTGGTAGTGAATGAGGAATTCTTCGCGTTCCGTGGCGCGGCGAAGATCCGTCTCCAACCTCAAGCGGCCTGTAGCGGTTGCGTGCATCGTGGGATCGCACATTTCATACCGCGCTTTGCCCAGGATTTTCGCGCGCGACATGGCGGTATTGGCGTCGCCAAGCATGTCTTCCGCCGCGCTGTAACCGCTTCCGCTAAGGGCAATGCCGATACTCGCGGTGGTGAAGACTCCCTGTCCATTAACATAGAAGGGTTCCTGGATGTTGTGCTGAATTCGTTCGGCTACCCGGATGACTTCGCTGGCGTTCCGGATGTGATCGAGCAAAATTGTGAATTTATCGCCGCCCAGCCTCGCCAGGATGCCGACCTCTTCCGGTAGACCTGCCATGCCTCCGGTTTCCGAGGAACGCAGCATGGCGTCATCCCGGCGGATGGAGCCGAGCAGGCGGTCGGCAATTTGCACCAGAAGCCAGTCACCCGAGACGTTGCCAAGGCTGTCATTCACGATCTTAAAGCGGTCCATGTCCACGGAGAGCACCGCGAATTTGTAATCAGGATGCTGTATTCCCCAGGTGACGCAGAGAGCCAAGCGCTCCAGAAAGTACGCGCGATTCGGAAGTTGAGTGAGCGGATCGTGAAGAGCATCGTGGGTCAGTTTGTCTTCCAGTTTCAGAATGCGTTCACCGGCGCGCAAGCGAGCTTTCAGTTCTTCGACGTCACAGGGCTTGGTCAGATAGTCGTCCGCGCCAGCCTCGAGACCCTTGACGACATCTTCCTTGGCTCCTTTTGAACTGAGCAGAATGATGTAGATATATGGATATTCGGAGTGCCTGCGAATTTCTTGGCAAACGCTGAGCCCGTTAACCTCCGGCATCAACCAATCCAACAGTGCGAGCCGTGGACCCTCTTTGCTGGCGAGACATTCCAGGGCCAGGCGCCCGTTGGCGACGGCAACCACTTCGTAACCCGCGCGCTCAAGTGTCACTTGCAGGAGGCGGCGCGTGAGCGGATCGTCGTCGGCAATCAGGATTCGCGCCGCCTCACCCTTCGGTAGGAGTTTCCATTTCAATGGCATGCATGGCCTCCGCAACCACTTACGGATTCTTGGAGCATCAATAAATGTTCAGGCATGCCTTCTTGGAAGGCCGATGAATGCCTTTCACGTTGGGTGCGGGATTTGTCCTTGTTTGCGTGCATCGGCGCCTCGCCGGAAAACCTGCTGACACTGAGTCGCCCCAAGTGCCTTGAAAGGCAGGCAACTCACTCAAAACCGCAATTGTGGCAATTGGTTCCGATTGACTAGTGGAGAGGTCTCGCCAGTTCGAGAAACAAACTCTGGAAGGGAATGCCAGTGTCAATCAGGGAATGGATGGCGTCAATGGCTATATTCATTGGCGACGCTAAATGGCTACTTCGGGCTTCATGGCGCGAGTTGCACTGGCCGGTCGTAGCCAGTCATTTCCAGATACCCGGCACCGTTCAGTGGTTGTGCGTTGTGGTGGCCGCTGAGAACGATCGCGCCTTCCCAATAATTGGGGGCAAGTTTTGAATTGCCGGTCAGCTCCTGGGATGCGAGGGGCGTTTTTGCTTCGAGATCGATGCCTAATTTCGGAATCGCGATCTTCCAGTGGATCGGATATGTGGCGTTGGTAACTGGGCTCGTCCACTTTTCTCCCATGGGTTCCAAACTGAAATCGTTGGAACGCAAGTGCGTTGTCTTTCCCTTTGAATCAACGTAAGTTCCCGCTGAGTACGGATCGATCGAACCATCCTTGCGGCGAATGCGAAAGAGCATCAGCTCGGTGCGGTCGTCCAGCTGAAGGCTGAGCCAGTCCCAGCCGGTCTGGTTGGATTCGAGTTGATGGGTGAAGAATTCATGATCCATCCAGCTCGTACCGTTTACTTCAAGTTTCTTATTGTCTAATTCGATTACACCGGAGGTTGCCAGTCGAGTTAGAGAAATATAATGCGAGGCGCGGCCGGGCCCTTCCGCTTTTTGGCTTACGCCGTTTTCACCATGAATGACCGGTGGCTTTTCCGAATGCAGTGACAAGTGCAACTGAAAGCGTTGATCGATCGCAGTCAGCTCCTGGTCCTCGCCACGCCATTGAATTTGCCAATTGCCATTCCAGATGCGGCCGAGAGACTCGCTCACGTCGGCGATACCCGGGCCGGAGCGGTTGGTGCGTTCCGAATGGGAAAACTTTCCGCCATCGAGATCGCTGAACGCGAGATGCGCGAGGTACAGATCTTTCATTTCCCATGTTGCGGTTCGAGCGGGATCGCGGCTGACAGCTTGGCGGAAGAACGTCAATTCGAATCCGAAGCGGTGGCCCTCCGCAGATTTCAGATTTCCCGTGTAGTACCACCATTCCGTTTGAAAATCGGGATGATTGAAATGATCGCGCGGGAATTCGTAACGGTATCCTGGCAAAGCGGTGCGGTATTGCGCTGCCAGCGGCTGAAGTAGCAGCAGCGCGGCGATCATGCACGCGAGCCTATTCTTCATGAACAACCTCGAGCGGATTTAAGCGCACTGCGACTTGCGCCGGATAAAGTCCCGCGAGGACAGTAGCCACATACACGACCGTCAGCGCGCCAAGAAGAATTTCCACCGGCCAGTGAAACCGGATAGTCCAGCCGAACGACTGCTTGTTGATCACGTAGATGAGCACAAGCGAGAGTGCAAAGCCCAGAGCGAGACCGGCAAGATTGGCGAGAATTCCGAGCAGGCCGGCGTCGACGAGAATCAGTTTGCGAACTTGCCCTCTGGCGGCGCCGAGGAAGCGAAGCAGGCCCAATTCCCGGCGGCGATCAATTACAAGAGCAAGAAGCGCTCCGGCGATGCCCATGACCGCGACGATGACGGCGACTGCTTCCAACGCGTAAGTGATGGCGAAGGTACGATCGAAGATGCGAATGGCCTCGGCGCGCAAATCACGATTCGAAAACATAAGCACGCGGTTGCCGGCGGTGGCGCGCTCGACTTCCATTCGAACCGTTTCCAATGACGCCTCCGGTGAAACATAAATGGCAAGATTCGAAGGCGCGGGATCGGGCAAGTACCTCAGCATAGTCTTGCGATCCATCAAAATATTGCCGCGCTCGCTGGAATAGTCGTAGTAGACGTCCGCGATGCGGAAGGACGCTTGCGTTTCCCCGAGCGAGAGCGTGATGGAATCGCCGGTTTTCACATGGTGCTTGTAGGTGAATGGTTCGCTGACGATGACGGCATTCGAATCGCGTAATTCGGCGAGGACTTGCGCCCTTGGGCGTCCGGAGAAAAAATCGGAGTGTTGATCGGAGCGCATGACGTTTAGATCAACGGAAGCAAGCGTGGCGGGCATGTTTTCAAAGCTGATTTCGTAAGCGCGCAAGCGATCGACGGACGCAACGCCGGGAAGTCTCGCGAGTTCCTCCGCCAGGCCGGGAGAGAGTGTTGGATGGCGATCCGCGGCCGCGGAACCGGCCGGGCGGAGATAGAGATCGGCGGGCAGTTGGCCGTTCATCCAGATGCGAACGGTTTCGCGGAAGCTACCAACCATGATGCCGACTGCGGTCATCATCGCAATGGAGGTGGAAAGCGCGCCGACGAGAACGGAAGTCCGGCGCAGGGAGGCCGCAAGGCTTCGCGAAGCGAGCATCGCTTCCACGCCGAGAATCTTGCCGAGAAGTTTTGAAGAAAACGAAGTCAGAGCGTCAACGAAAGCGGGCATCGCGAGCGCCGATGCGGCTACGAGCAGAATCGCAGCAAGATAGCCGAGGAATGGCTTGCCTGCTACTGCCGGAGCGCGAGAGGCTCCGGCTGCCGCCAAGCCAAGCGTGAGTGCCAGCCACAAATCGCGGGTTTTATTCACGCGCACGTCATATTCGCGACGCCCCCGCGCCATCGCCTCAATTGGAGAAACCTGAGAAGCCTCGCGCGCGGGTGAATAGGCAGACGCCACGGCAACTCCTACGCCGATTGCCAGCGCAAGAAAAATCGAAGTCGCACTCAATTCGACGCTGCCTGGCCGGCTGCTGACGTAAAGCGATTCCACCGTAGCGGACATCAACCGGACCGCACCCGTCGCCATGAAACGGCCAAGCGGAAGTCCGATGAGCGCGCCCGCGACTCCGAAGCAAGCGGCCTCACCGACAAATGCAGCCAGAATGACGTCGCGGCTGGCGCCGAGGGCCCACACAATTCCAATTTCTGCGCGGCGGCGAACGACCGAGACGGAAATGGTGTTGTAAATAAGAAAGGCGCCGACGATCAGAGAGATGTAACTCAGCAGGCGCAAGTTCCAGCGGAAAGCCGCCAGCATGCGGCGATTTTCATTTGTGCCGGTGCCTTGCGGGCGAACTTCCACTCCCGCGGGGAGCGCGTTGCGCAAACGCTGCTGCCATTCATCCAGGCTCTGCGTCTCCGGCATTTTCAGAAGGATGCGATCGACGCGGCCAAAACGGTTCAGCGCACGTTGTGCCGCGGCGAGATCCATCACGATGGCAGATTCGTTCCAGTTCGAATCGGGGAACACGCCTCGCACCGTGTAATTGCGGACTCGATCGTTGATCAGAAGTTCGATGCGGTCGCCCGTTCTGTATCCAGCGCTCGAGCCGATCCAGATGCTGTCTTCATCTCCAAGGTGTTCGAATACGCTGTCCGAGGTTCTCTGCGACTTGGATTTTTCAGAGTTCTGAGATGCATTTTGCGCGTAGGCACTTCCTTCCGCGACAAGATCAAGCCCAATAAGCGGTAGCGACTTTTTCGAGTTCGCGAAAGCCGCGTAGCCCTCGATTCGCGGTGAAATTCGAATCGCATAAGGCAGCGTGGCCAGCGTTCCAACCACGTTTTCTGGTAGACCGCCCGACGCTATTACTTCCAAATCGTTATCACCGGCGAGCGTTTCCATCGAACTACGGAACGAGCCGGTAGCGGCATCACCTGCAAGATCAATGGCAAGGACCACCGCGACTCCTAGAGCGATAGCCAAGATCGTCAGCAGCGTGCGTACTGGTTCGCGGAAGAGCGGTCGGATCATCAATCGGTAGAAGAGCAGAAGGAGAGGCATCTCAGCGCCGGGCAATCTCTTCGATTTTTCCGTCGCGCAATTTGACGACGGTGTTTGCGAGCACTGCGGCTTCAAGACTATGCGTTGCCATGATGGTGGCGGTGTTTTGCTCTCGCGTGAGGCGACGGAGCAGATCAAGAATCAAGTTGCCGGTCGCGGTGTCGAGATTGCCGGTAGGTTCATCGGCAAGCAGGATGCTTGGCGAATGAATGAGCGCGCGTGCAATGGCGACGCGCTGCATCTGTCCACCGGAAAGTTGGTGAGGATAGCGGTCGCCGAGGCCTTCGAGGCCTACCCAAGCGAGCCGCTCGGTCGCCGCCTCGCGCGGGTTCTTTTTTCCGGCAAGGAGCAAAGGTAATTCGACATTTTCGAAAACCGTAAGTGTGTGCAGCAATTGGAACGACTGAAAGATAAAGCCAACGCGCTCGCGCCGCAGTTGTGTCAGTCCGCTATCGTTCAGGGAGGAAGTCGAAACTCCGTCGACGAGCACCTTGCCCGACGTGGGAAAATCCATGGCGCCAGCCAGATTAAGCAGCGTGGATTTTCCGCAACCGCTGCGTCCTACCAGCGCCACAAAATCGCCGCGCTCAACGTCTAGCGAAAGACTGCTGAGCGCGCGGACTGGCTGGCCATCCGCCAAATAGTCCTTCGAAACGTCTTGCAGCGATAGTATCGGCATCAAGATTGGCGGTCCTGCAGCAATTATCGCAGGTTCCAGCCCACGTTACGCCGCGCAGCGATAACGCCTTAGCCGAGCGTCAGCTGGATTAAGTTTTCCGAGCTTCGCTCAGGATTTGAGCGAAGCCAGCGCCTTTTCGATCGCCCCCGTTACTTCCGGCGAATCCGGCGTCACCGCAGGTTCAAAGCGCGTAATAACGTGCCCGTCTGGGCCAACCAGGAACTTTGTGAAATTCCACTTAATCTCTCCCCCGGTTTGCGGGTGAGTAGTCGCGTCCGTCAGGAACTGGTAGAGCGGGGTGATGTCCTCGCCCTTCACGGAGACTTTGGCCATCATGGGGAATTTCACGTTGTACTTCGAAGAGCAAAAGGTCTTGATCTCCTGATTCGTTCCCGGCTCTTGCGCGCCGAAATTATTCGCAGGGATGCCCACGATGACAAAGCCACTGTCCTTATATTTCTCATAGATAGACTCGAGCGCCGTATATTGCGGCGTGAAGCCGCAACGGCTGGCAACGTTGACAAGCAGCACCACTTTCCCCTTGTATGCACCGAGTGGCGCTGGCTGGCCGTCGATTGAATTCAAAGTGAAGTCGTAAACGGTCTTGTCGGCAGCCATTACGGCGGCTGCGCAGAAAAGCAAGCAAATCAGTGTTTTCATCATTTTCGTCTCCCTGAGTGTCTTTGTACCCGTTTTGATGCCCAGCGGCAATCCAATGCGGACCGATGGCCGGTGTACCTCAACAGACTGTGCGAGCCTTCCGATTATTCCACGATAGCGGGAAAAGTTGCGAGTGGGCGCCGCCTCGAAAGCTGGGCGATTACCGTCATGCTCGCGGCGACCAGTCAGTTCAGAGAAAAAATCGAGAGCGATTGCGGTTGTATGGTAATGCGAATTTCTCCTCCGGCAAGCTCGGCTTTTGCGTCGCCAAAAAGAAGGGTGGCTTCTGTCGCTCTTTGCGCCGGCGTGTCTGCCAACGGAATGCGAAGTTCCCGCGGCTCATTGGCATTGTTGAACGTCACGATGACGCGTTCTTCGTCGGTCTCGCGGGCAAAGACGTACGATGATTCGTCGGAGGCCAGATGCCATAACCTGCCGAACCGCAGCGGGGGATGTTCGCGGCGAAGCCGGAGCAGTGACTGTACATAAGAGAAAATCTCCTGCTGGCCGCGAGTCCGGCCGGATTCCGTAAACGCGTCGTTCGAATCGCCAATCCATCCGCCGGGGAAATCGCGCCGGTTATCTGGATCACCGCTCCCCGGCATTCCAATTTCGTCGCCATAGTAAATTTCTGGAATGCCGCGCAACGTGAGCGTGAGTCCAAACGCCAGTTTCAGCCTTGCGGTAGAGCTGCCCCCGGCGCTCGCGAAACGCGGTACGTCGTGATTCGCGAAGAACGGAACGAGCACATCGGGACGCGGATATAGCGAATCGTGCCGCAGCACATCGGCGATGCGGCCCACGGGAGCATTTCGCAGCAGCACATCCTGGAGTGCGAAGAACATCGGAAAATCGAAGACTGTGGAAAGTCCGCTATCAATGCCATCGTAGCGGCGCACTCCTCCTGCAAAAAACGAGGTCACGCTCGGATCGGGGTGAAACACCTCCCCAATCGTGGTCATATAAGGATAAATTCGACGCAATCCCGCATGCCAGTTGGCCCAGAATTTCCGCCCCACGTAGGGAAAAGTATCAACGCGGAAGCCGTCCAGCCCGGATATTTCCGCCCACCAGATGCTGTTTTGCAGAAGATATTGCTCGACCGCGAAATTTTCCGTGTTCATGTCCGGAAGTACCCCGAAGAACCACCCTTCCGTGAGATTTCGTTTCACACGCACAGGTGCATGAGGATCAATGAGCGCTTCGAACGGATCGTTTGCGATTGCCTGGCCGCCCACCTTGCCGTAGAAGCTGGGTTTGATTGGCGCAAACGAATCGAGGTGATGTTGTAGCGTGCCGTGAAACCAGTCCGGCAGCGGCGGACTCGAAACCCAGGGATGTTTCGGACCGACGTGATTCGGTACGGCGTCGAAAAAAATCTTCATCCCCTGCTTGTGCGCTACAGCAACCAGGTCCTGATAATTCTTCAGCGTTCCTAGATGCGGCTCGACGGCATACAGGTCCACCGCTCCGTATCCGTGGTAGTCCTGAGCGGCGCCATTCTTCACGACTGGCGTGAGCCACAGCGCGGTTACGCCAAGGTCCTTCAGATAGGCCAAGTGATTCTGAATCCCGAGCAGGTCGCCGCCGTGATAGGCGCGTGGTTTTGTTCGATCGTGCGAGCCGGGCGCTTCCGCGGGCTCATCATTCGTGGGATCGCCGTTTGCGAAACGGTCCGGCATGATGAGGTACATCACGTCATTTTGTGAAAGCCCTTGAAACTTTCCGAGCGTCGGAGTGCGCGAGGCGAGCGGAAGTTCGAAAGATGTCGCTCCTTTCGGCGCGGTAATCCGGCAGACGGCCGTTCCTGACTTCGTGTCCGAACCAATCTTTAGCCAGACGAAGAGATAATTCCCACCAGCGGTGGACTGCGTGCGCGAGACAGTGAGCGTTTCCATGTTGCACGCGACGTGCGTCGCTTCTAGATCGTGCCCCGAGAGCAGCAACATTACTTCTGGAGTCAGCCCCACCCACCAACTCGGGGGCTCAACTTTCGTCACGGCAACTGCGGCATCTCCCGAAGCCTGCTGTGGACGCGCTTGCAAGACCGAGGGGCCGCAAGTAAGTGCCACACCCGAAAAGAGCAGGGAAAAGACACGGAGAAATTCTTTTGCCTCAAGTCGCGGAAAATATTGGAGCCATCTATTCACGGGGAGAGCATAAGGAAAAAACTACAGGGAAGCTAGCCTCGATCTGCCTTGCAACTCGGCGAGTTCGCTACTTTCGCGGCAAAGGGGATTCTGCGAAGACCAATTCGCCAAACTCTTCTGGAACGTGGAAATTGGGTGCCGGTGTTTTTGTGGGCCGCCATGCGGAATAAAATCGCGGTTCGGCGATTCCTTCGACGCGGTAAAAATTCACTTTCCAAGTGGCCGCGGGATTGAAGTGTTCGACTAGACCATTCATTGGAAGCGCCAGCTCGGCGATCCAGGTCTTAGCAGTTTCATTCAAGATAACGCGACGCCGCAGCCCACTCTTCAAGTCATGTTTTTGGCCCGCCCCGATATCGAGGTCAATCCAAAAACCATTGGGGCTGACTTCGAATTCTTTGTAGCGGCGGAGCTGTGATGGGTCGGGTTGAAGAAAAACTTCCGCAACGTCGCGGTCCCAAAGCTGGTCGCGGCGTCCATCGGGCTTGGCATCGGTGAAAACAGTGATGTCCCGGTATTTTGCGCGGAATCGGACATAAAGTGTCTCCGGCGTCCAGAGTAATCGTACTTCTGTCCCCCTGGCGGGATCAGCGTTCTTGCCTTGCCAGTCCGCATTGAAGCGCAATGGCGCCGCAAGCTCCCAGGAACTTTGCTTTGGGAATCCTTCAGAATCGGGCAATTCGGTCATTCGAACTGCCACGGCGATCTTTTCATCGCTCAATTTACGTTCGTCTGGCATCGCTTCGGACAAGTTCCTTCGCTCTCCTGCACGTAGACTCCGGGGCTGCTCACAGAATAGCCACTGCATGCCCGTGCACAAGAAAAAAACGGAAAAACAATGTACTGGTTTTTTCCATTGCAACAGCCTCATCGTCATGTTCTCCGACCTCTCCCGGACCTGCGAACTTTTTGCGCACTCTAGTCTGCACTCGATCTGGATCGCTCTTTATGCCGTGCTAGCATCAAAAGTGGCCCCTTCGGATGATTTCTCACAGAAGTAAAGCATATTGATGCCCAGGAGCGCGGGAAATGATTAAGCGAGTCGACACCCAGAATTTCACCGCGGAGCCGGTACGCCGCAAGCCGGAAGAATTTGAACACGTGAAGTTCCGCGTCGAAAACGGCGTTGCGCGAATGACCCTCAACCGCCCGGAACACAATCTTCTCAATGAGTCCATGCTTCGCGAAATCGCTGGTGGCATCTCCTTTGCTGGCGAGAGCGATGCCGTAAAACTGATCGTCCTTGATTCCGCGTGCAAGGTTTTTTGCGGTGGCATTGACATCGGCGAATACAACCCACCTGCACCACGAAGAGGCCGGACAGGCCGTCGAGGTAGCGCTTGCCGTTCGCGTCCCAGACATAGGCGCCCTGGCCGCGAGTGATGACCGGAACAGGGCTGTCCCGGTAGCCGGACATGCGGGTGAAGTGCATCCACAGATGGTCCGCCGCGCCCTTACCCGGGTCGGTGGTGCTGATTTCGGTCATCGGGTCCCCCAGGAGTAGGTCTGTTTTTCCAGTTTCAGGTAGACGAAGGTTTCCGTGGCCGTTACCCCGGGTACCGCGCGGATCTGATCGTTGAGCAGCGTCAGCATGTGCCCGTCGTCGGTGCACACGAGCTCCACCAGGAGGTCGTAGGCGCCCGCGCAGATCACGACGTAGTCGATCTCCGGTATCGCGGCCAGCGCCGCGGCTACGGGACGCATGTCGCCTTCGACCTTCAGTCCGATCATCGCCTGGCGGGTGAAGC